>NZ_CAXBOV010000004.1:0-163627 GCF_963977355.1 uncultured Halopseudomonas sp.
ATATCCAGCATAAAGGCAGCCGTATTGGCGGGGGCGAACATCCGATGTTCCTTGTGCTGGAAGAGTCATTAGTGATGAAGGCCGTGCCTGGCCGAGGGGGAATTATCGCAGATGGTGTCATTCTAAGGTGTGAGCGAGTCGGCAAAAATAACGGGCAGTTAGGACGGGAAAGGCTATTCTGATCAATAGGATAAGTGCGCCAAATGTTGCGCAATGGGTGCCTCGGTTAGGCCCGTTACCAATAGCAATTGAAGGATCGTTGGGGCACAATCGACTTTCGGCAAATGAGGGTGGGGAGTAACTTATGAAAGGCAATCAGGAAGTCATCGACTGTCTTGTGTCGCTGTTACGCGGCGAACTGGGTGCGCGCGATCAGTATTTTCTCCACTCGCGTCTTTACGATGATATGGGCTACAGCAAGCTGTATGAACGTATCAACCACGAAATGGAAGAGGAAACGCAGCACGCTGACGCTATTCTCAAGCGAATCCTGTTTCTCGAAGGCCGGCCCGATATGACGCCCGATGTTATTTATCCTGGCGACAACGTACCCGATATGCTCGCCTCGGATCTCCGGTTGGAGTACGAAGTGCGCGACAACCTGGCCGCGGCTATTGCCCTGTGCGAGTCACATAAAGACTACATTACTCGCGAGATGCTTGAGGTTCAGTTGGCTGATACCGAAGAGGATCATGCCTATTGGTTGGAGCAGCAACTGCGCCTGATCAAGATGGTTGGATTGCAGAACTACTTGCAGTCTCAGATCTGACCATTTCGGCCATGCCCTGTGGGGCTCGTCACGTCTCCCGCTGAATACCCCAGGCCCAACCGCTCTACCATCTACTCAAGTCAGTCCCAGCAGTCGACCCCAGGTTGAATCTGCTGGTGCGCGCCAGATGCGTGCGTGTAGCCACTTGAGAGAGTTTTGGTCGCTGGCCAGTAGACTTCGCTCTCCGGCGCTTAAACTGCTGGCACCTTCAAGTAGGCATTTTTCGCGTAACTCCTGAAGACGTTTTGAGCGGCTTGGGCCTTCTGTATCTTGCGGATACCATGCATGCGGGGGTATAAGACCCGATCCCTTCTGGAGGCATCAATGAATACCACCGATCCCCATGATCCCCTGAGCTGGCAGCCAGCCGGACGTCGCGAATGGTTGGGGCTGGCAGTGCTGGTATTGCCTACTTTGCTACTTGCGCTCGATATGACGGTATTGCACCTGGCCGCCCCGCAATTGAGTGCAGATTTACAACCAAGCAGCGCGCAGCTTCTCTGGATACTGGATATTTACGGCTTTATGGTGGCTGGTTTCCTGATCACCATGGGCACGCTGGGCGATCGGATAGGGCGTCGGCGTTTGCTGCTGATTGGTGCTTTTGCCTTTGGTGCTGCGTCGATCGCGGCCGCGTTTTCAACCACATCGGGCATGCTGATCGCTACTAGGGCGCTGCTCGGGGTGGCTGGCGCTACCCTCATGCCCTCAACCCTTTCGCTGATCCGTAATATGTTCCATGTGCCCCATGAGCGCACCCTGGCAATTACCGTGTGGATGACAGGATTCATTGTTGGTACGGCCATTGGGCCCCTTGTTGGTGGTCTTGTACTGGAGTTTTTCTGGTGGGGCGCAGTATTTCTTCTGGCGGTTCCGGTTATGGCGCTCCTGTTGCTGGTGGGCCCTTTTCTGTTGCCGGAGTTCCGCGACGAACAGGCCGGGCGTCTGGATTTTACGAGTGCACTGCTCTCGATATCCGCCTTGCTCATGGTTATCTTCGGGCTCAAGGATATGGCCCGGGACGGACCCAATTTGCTGGCTGTGCTGGCCGCGCTGGCTGGCATTACGATTGCCGTATTCTTCGTGCGCAGACAGCGCCGGCTCGCTGATCCGATGCTGGATATGGATCTGTTCCGACGCCGTGCCTTCACGGTGTCCGTGATTGCAATGTTGATGTCGATCCTTGCCTTGTCCGGCGCGTGGTTGCTGATTTTTCAGTATCTGCAGGGGGTAATGGGTTTGAGCGCCCTGGCAGCAGGCGTGGTGATGTTGCCATCGGCTATATTACAGACGATTGTTTCCCTGCTGGTTCCGCGGATGTCCCGGTGGCTTCAGCCTTCCTGGCTGGTTAGCGGTGGCTTGTTGGTGGCCGTTATGGGATTTGCCGCTCTGATACTGGTAGAGGGTGCGTTTGGCCTCTGGTGGATGATCCTGGGAACCATCCTGCTCGGTGTAGGCGTAATGCCGATGATGATTCTCGGTACTGATCTGGTCATGAGCTCCGTTCCCCCGGAGAAAACGGGCGCCGCTGCGGCTACCTCTGAAACCGCAACGGAGCTTGGAATGGCGATGGGTATTGCCGTAATCGGCAGTGTCGGGGCAGCAGTCTACCGGCGGCATATGGCCGAGCAGATGCCTGTGGGACTGAGTGCCGAACAGGTCGAAGTGGCCAGCGATACACTGGGCGGGGCGCTGGGCATCGTTCAGGTGTTGCCGGCAGAGCTGGCCGAATCGCTGCTTATTGCTGTGCAGGGGGCTTTCGCTGAAGCACTGCATGCCAATGCCCTGATAGGCGGGGCAATCATGCTCGCTGCCGCCTTACTGACGGCAGTCTTCTTGCGCGAGGTACGGGTGAGGGCGGGGGGGCATTAACGAGTCATGATGTAAAAAATGGGCACAAAAAAACGCCCCGCCGATTTTCATCGGCGGGGCGTTTTCGATTGCTGGCCTACTGCTTAGTTCTTGGCCGCTTTCTTCTCTTTCTCTTTCGCAATGATGGTTTCAGCTACGTTGGCCGGGCATGGCGCGTAGTGAGCAAACTCCATTGAGAACTGACCACGGCCTGAGGTCATGGTACGCAGCGTGCTGATGTAGCCGAACATTTCTGCCAGCGGTACATCGGCCTTGACGCGAACGCCAGTGGCACTGATTTCCTGGCCCAGGATCATGCCGCGACGACGGTTCAGGTCACCGATAACATCACCCACGTGATCTTCCGGAGCGTACACGTCGACCTTCATCAGCGGCTCGAGCATCTGCGGACCTGCTTTCGGCATAGTCTGGCGGAAGGCACCCTTGGCTGCGATTTCGAACGCGATGGCCGAGGAGTCAACAGCGTGGTAGCCACCGTCTTTCAGCTCGACTACAACGTCCAGTACCGGGAAGCCGGCCAGTGGGCCGATGCCCATCATCGAGTTGAAACCTTTTTCGATGGCTGGGAAGTATTCCTTGGGAACGTTGCCACCGGTAACCGAAGACTTGAAGGTGAAGCCAGTGTTCGGCTCGCCGGGTCTGATGACATAGTCGATCTTACCGTACTGACCGGAACCACCCGACTGCTTCTTGTGGGTGTAGCTGTCTTCAACGTCCTTGGTGATCGTCTCGCGGTAGGCAACCTGTGGCTGACCAACGAGCAGGTCCACACCGTAGGTGCGACGCAGGATGTCGACCTTGATGTCCAGGTGCAGTTCGCCCATGCCCCTGAGAATGGTTTCGCCGGAATCGATGTCGGTCTCGACACGGAAGGTCGGATCTTCAGCAACCATCTTGCCGATTGCGACGCCCATCTTCTCGGTGGAGCCTTTATCCTTCGGAGTAACCGAAATCGAGATCACGGGCTCGGGGAAGACCATGGCTTCCAGAGTACAGGGGTGCTTGGGATCACATATGGTGTGACCGGTCTGCACGTTCTTCATGCCGACGATGGCGATAATGTCGCCCGCGGTGGCAAAGCTCAGCTCGTTACGCTCGTTGGCCTGCATTTCAACCATGCGGCCTACGCGCTCGGTCTTGCCGGTGAACGAGTTGAGGACGGTGTCACCCTTGTTCAGCTTGCCGGAGTAGATGCGGCAGAAGGTCAGGGCGCCGAAACGGTCATCCATGATCTTGAACGCCAGGGCGCGGAAGGGTTCGTCTTCGGACACGATGGCGTAATCGCCGTTGGCGTTGCCTTCTTCGTCAGTCAGCGGCTGAGGATTAACTTCAGTCGGTGTTGGCAGGTAGTCGACAACTGCGTCCAGTAGCAGCTGCATGCCCTTGTTCTTGAACGCAGAACCACAGTAAGTCGGGAAGAACGCCAGTTCTAGGGTACCCTTGCGGATGCAGCGCATGATGTCTTCAATGGAAGCTTCTTCGCCTTCCATGTAGGCCATCAGAAGGTCGTCGTCCATTTCCAGGGCAGTCTCGACCAGTTCACTACGGTACTTCTCGACGTCATCGACCATGTCGGCGGGGATGTCGGTGATCTCGTAGTTCTCGGGCTGGCCAGAGGCATCCCAGATGTAAGCCTTGCGGGTCAGCAGATCGACCACGCCGGAGAAGGTGTCTTCACGGCCGATCGGCAGGGTCATGATCAGGGGCTTGGCACCCAGTACTTTCTCGACCTGGGCAGTAACGCGCAGGAAGTCGGCACCAATACGGTCCAGCTTGTTGACGAAGATCAGACGCGAAACTTTCGATTCGTTCGCGTAGCGCCAGTTGGTTTCGGACTGGGGCTCAACGCCGCCGGAACCACAGAATACGCCGATGCCGCCGTCGAGTACTTTCAGCGAACGATATACTTCTACGGTGAAGTCAACGTGGCCGGGGGTGTCGATAACGTTGAAACGGTAGCCTTTCCAGAAGCAACTAACGGCTGCTGACTGAATGGTAATACCGCGCTCGGCTTCCTGTTCCATGAAGTCGGTAGTGGACTCGCCTTCGTGAACTTCGCCTAGCTTGTGGATACGACCGGTCAGCTTGAGAATACGCTCGGTAGTAGTGGTTTTCCCGGCATCAACGTGGGCGAAGATACCGATGTTTCTGTAGAGGTTTAAGTCAGTGTTCATAGCGCTCTCTGATAAGCCGGGTGGAAATAAAGGCGCTCATCATACAGGATTAGAAGCAGTTTCGCTCTGCTTTTGCGACAGAAAGGGGGCTTTGACTCAATACAGACTTCTGACAAGCGTCCCAGGGTGCGGCGCTAGTGTATTTGTCTGCCTCTGTTTCGAGTTTTGCTGCCTCAAGAACGGGCGCTACGGTCCTGTGCATAGACCACTGGGTGTCTGAGCTCGAAGAAGCTGAACAAGGGTAATGGGAGGCTTTTCTGGGCGGTTACGGGTCAGGCCAATGGCGACCCGAAAGAGCCGCCATCATTACGTGTTACCAAGCCAAGCTAGGCAGACGCTTCTGACTCGTAGTTGGCATACGAGTGTTTCAGAGTGGCATGGTTGAGCAGCATTTGCGCCTTGAGGGTTTCTCCGCTGGCATCATAAATGCTTGATAACACCCAGTAGGATTCAGTGCGTTTACTCTCGGACAGTGCAACGATTTCACGCCGAATGAGATAGTCCTCACCAACAAAAAGCGGTCCGTCGATCATGCGGATCTCCTGATCGGCGAACAAACCAATGACCGGCTGCTTTACCGGGAACTCAGCCTCCTTGCTGGTGTACTCGGCCAGCACGCTGATCATTTCCATTGGTATGATGGCGCGGCCCCAGGGCGCGCTGCCTGGATCGGAATACCACGGGGAATTTTCGGTGATGCCTTCAAGTTTCTGCGCGAGCGAAAAGGGATAGAGGTTGCCCATATGCTGCTGGGGATCCATGCGTACCTTTTCGTCCCGAGCGCCAGTCATACCGACGTGCAGGTCAGAGAGGATGATCAGTTTCTCCGGCGGGCGCAGTTTTGCCATACGCTGATCCAGCAGGCTTTCACCCGCTTCCGGACTCAGGCTGGCGCTGGCTTCGAGCACGGGCGTGCCGTCAGCTTTTTCTGCCCAGGCTCTAACTTTAGTGGCCCCAGGTGCTGGACGCTCGACGAACGCACGAACCTGTTCACCTTCAACGACCATATTCTGAAAGTGTGCTGAAAAACACCCACGCTCGAACCAGGCCTGTCCCCATATCTCTGCGAGCAAGGGGGCAAACTGACTAAAGTGGGTAGGGCCTTCGATAGGGCCTGCTCTGAACCCCAGTTTTTCAGCCATGCTGTCGTCGTGGATGGAGGTGTGACCGCTGTATTCCTGATCGGCCAGCATTTGTTTGGGCTCACGGACTGGGCCGCACAGAAATAGGGGAGTATTGAAGCTCATCGGAAATCCTTGATATGGCTATTGAATTCAAACACACCAAGTTTAGGCGCCACTGGACATAGGCGGCAAATGGCCTGTTATTGCGGCATTCAGGGTATTTATGCAGTTGTGTTACTGGGTCAGCGCAATTGATCTTTTCTGCTCTGCATGACTGACCCGCTCGTACGCCTTGGTCAGCGATGCGGCAACGTCAGGCGCATCGAAAAGTTGGCGGGAAATGACGTAAACCAGGGGCCAGCGATCAATGGCTTCGCATTTGGAGCCAGGCTGAGGGTTATCCAGCAGGACGTGCTCTATAGGGTCGTTGTAACTGATCAGATAGTCGGCACGACCTTTCTCCAATAGCTGCATGGCTGAATCATGATCCGGGGTGACTATGGGTTCGCGGACACTGTTCTGGAAAATGTCGTCCAGTTGCGCGCGATAGGTATAGCCTCTTATCAGCACCAGTTGGCTGCGGCTCAAGTCTTCGAGCGTGTCGAGCAGTGGCGTCCCTTCGAGTGAAAACGCGCACAGAGTGATTTCGATACCGATGGAGGGGGTTTCCAGGGTAGCGTCGCTCAAAGCAGGAACCGCCTGAGAGCCTGGCCAGATATCGATTTCGCCGTTTCGCAGGCCCTTGTAGATGCGTTTGATCGGGTAGACCTTCCAATCAAGCTTCAGGCCACTTTGCGCAGCGAGACTGTTGGTCAAATCAATAACACTTCCCGCTGCTTCACCATTCTCGTCGAGATAGGCCAGCGGTGGGTAATGGAGAAACGCTGCGTTGAGGGTGCGCATCGGCTCCTCCGCACGCGGATAGCTGGTCACCAGTGCAAGGGTCAGCCCCAGAAAAAGGGAGCGTCCCAACGGATTGTCTAGAAGCGCTTTTACATTCATTTTTATATTAACAGTTCAGTTATTTAGCTTCGCCCATCAGCCTAGCTGCCAATTCCAGCGTCGTCGACAGGGAGATTGAACCCATTCGGGTTAGACTGCGCAGTTAGTGGGCGATGCAGGTTGCAGGTGAGACCGCTAGCTCAACGCGTCTTAGTATGGAAAACAGGTTTCGACTCAAGGTGACATTAAACAATCCGTTAACCGAGATTTATCGGGATCAATGGCTTCTGGTTGTGCACAAGCCCGCTGGTTTACTGGTCCATCGCAGTCCTATAGACAGGCATGAGACCGAATTTGCCCTTCAATATGCTCGCTCCTTGAACGGGGGCGAGCACGTTTACCCCGTACACCGTCTGGATCGTCCCACATCTGGATTGTTGCTTTTTGCCCGTGATCCCGAGTCGGCTAGCGTACTGGGGAAAATGTTCATGGACGGGCTTGTGCAAAAAACTTACCTGGCCATGGTGCGAGGTTGGCCGCACGAGTCGGGCGTTATTGACCATCCTCTACGCGAGCATCCAACTGACCGACGTCTCAAGCACGAAGAGCAGCCTTTAAGGGAAGCGCAAAGTTGCTACCAGCGTTTGGCTACGGTGGAAATCCCGATCGAGATTGAAGGTTACCCTGCTAGCCGCTACAGCCTGGTGGAGTTGTCTCCACAGACGGGTCGCAAGCATCAGTTACGTCGGCATATGCAGCACATAAGTCATCCGATCATTGGCGACACCAATTACGGCAGGACTCGCCACAATCATTATTTTGCCAAGCGCTTCGGACAAGGCCGCTTGATGCTGGCGGCAACTGCAATGGAGTTCATACACCCATGCACAGGGACTCCATTGGCGTTGAGCTCAATGCCAGAGGCTTCTTTTATTCAGGTGTTATCGGTTTTCGGTGAGGGATTGCCGATGCTTGACCTGATGCATCAAAGCAATCAGCTCTGATACACCAGATCTTTACACCAGCGCTGGAGCACGTGGGGGCGTCAGCGTCTTGCGGTCAGAGCTTGGTTACAAAGGTACGCGCCTGGTAAAGGGCAAGGCCACTAAGCACGATGATGACGGCGACGGCGAGCACGTCAGCCCCCGGAAAACCCCAGAAATCAGACATGTTATCTCCTAGTTGTGGATATCAAATGGCACTGGCTATGAGGCCAGTGCGGTATCGAGCATGCGTTGACGACCAAAGTCATTGAGCCTGAACTTGAACAGCACGCGACCGAGACCAAAATAGGCCTGGTCATCGAGTGTTTCTTCAACGCTCTCGATGATGCCGCTGGAGAACAGGTCGGTCAGCGTGACGCGGGTATTACCGCGCCAGTAGGCACCGCTGAGACCATATTCACCCATTAACGCGTCGGTGACTTGCCAGTCCCAAATACCCTCTTCCTGCCACTCATTGATCAGCTGGAGAATGCGGCCTTTCATATGTAGTTTGCTCATGGGTAGCTCCTTTTATCAGGTGTTGGCCGCGCTGACGGCGGGTGAGTTGCTGTCGCTTTTCACGGCACGAACGACTTCGAGCACTTCATCGCTTTCCGTGAACATGACAAACCCGCCCGTGACGAACAGGGCCAGACCTGCAAGGAAGTTCCACGCGGGAAACTCGAGGGTGAATGCGGCGAGAAAGATAACCGCAAAAAGTCCATACAACGCCGCAATCGCTTGTCCACGTCCAACCCCTATCAAAGGGAAGGACTTGTACCAGGAGACATAGCAGAAGGCGAAGGTGACGCCAGCCAGTGATAACCAGCCTATGGCTGCCCAGTTGAACGTCGCTACGACCATTTCCACGACCGGTTGGTCGGTGAACAGATAGATGGCTGGTAGAATCAGCACGATCCAGTACAGGACTTCGGCCGAGAAGCGTACGGTAATACCCACATCCGGGTCTGCGACATCCAGCCCGCGACCTGCGATTGCGCCCTCGACACCCCAGCCAATCGCCGCCATGGCGCCGCCGAGATAACCCAGCCAGCCAGAGTCCCCGGTACCGGTGAATTCACCGATGATGCCGGGTGCATAAACGGTTATGCCCCCCGCCAGGATAATGAAAATACCCACAGCTGCTCGACGGGTTATCTTCTCCTGATACCAGAGTCTGGCGAGGGTGGCGCCAACAATGGGATACATCAGCGCAGATATGGCCGCGAAAGCGCCGCCAATAAAGCCTATCGCCAGATACGAGCCAAAGATCGCCATTGGTCCACCGAAAATGGCACCAATGAAAAACCACTTGGATATGTAGCGCATCTGCCGGATGGTGCGAATGTATTCGCCCCATTTGCCCAGTACGGCATTCCAGACGAACAGAAAGAACAGCACGGCAATCGCATTGAAGGTGGTCAGTACTGCGGCGGCCAGCAGGAACTGCGCGTTGGTGTCGTAGCTCAGGTCGACATAGGGTGCTTCAAACCAGACTGCAGAGCCTGGTAAATACCAGGCACCCCACAGCACCGCGCACCACATGGCCCACATGAAGCCCCAGCGTATGCTGCTTGAAGTAAAGCGCGAACGAGCCTGGCTCAGGCCTTGTTGGCTCATGCGCTCACCTTTGTTGGCTGGATGGTCTGCCCCTCGTCAAGAAAAGCTTCGAGCGAGTCGTCCATCGCGTCCATCCATGGCGTGTGGTGGACTGGCGCCAGGGTGCCGGTCAACGTGGAGCGATAGCTCTTGTTGCGATAGCCGAGAATGTCCGCTTCCTTGTCGTGTTCCCATTGCTTGAATATGGCGGCAACAGCGGTCACATCAAAGGCGGGGTAGTCGGTCGGCTCAAGCAGATCAATTATATAAGCTGCCTGGAAGTCGATTTCATCGACGGGGTTTGCGAGTTTCAATTCGCGGTCTACCCATTCGCTGCTATCGGCGGCCATCGCTTCACCTGACGGTAGTGCAATGCGGTCAAGCATCACATCACGGGCATACCAGGCCTGGGCGTCAAACATGTTGAAGGTGTAGTACTGATCCTGCATGCCAAGGAAGAACAGCTTTGGATTGGCTAGGGACACGATTCCCTTGTACAAACCTTCCGGGTACATACGGTTGTGGGTAGTCAGTGTCATCTCGTTTGGCAGAAACGGGAAGTGATGCTGATAGCCCGTGCACAGGATGATTGCATCAACCGCTTTGCTGGTGCCGTCTTTAAAGTGTGCAGTTTTGCCGATCACTTCGGTGAGCAAGGGTACTTCGTTGAAGGACTCCGGCCAGTCGAAGCCCATGGGCTGAGAGCGGTAGCTGAATGTAACCGACCTGGCGCCGTACTTGTGGCACTGGGTGCCGATATCTTCCGCCGAGTAGCTGCTGCCAATCAGTAGCAAATCCTTGCCCTGAAACTCACAAGCATCGCGGAAATCGTGGGCATGCAGTACACGACCGGGGAACTGCTCGAGACCTTCGAAATAGGGCGCGTTGGGCGTCGAGAAGTGCCCGGTAGCCACAATAACGTGATCGAACTCTTCGGTGCTCAGCTCGTCCTGCTTGAGGTCGCGCACGGTGACTGCAAACTTGCTGGTAGCCTCGTCGTAAGCAACCCAATGCACTGCCGTATTAAAGCGAATGTGCTGCCGCATATTACTCTTGGCGACGCGCCCCATGATGTAGTCGCGCAATACAGCGCGTGGCGGATAGGAGGGAATCGGACGACCAAAATGCTCCTCGAAGCTGTAGTCGGCGAATTCCAGACACTCCTTGGGGCCGTTCGACCAGAGATACCGATACATGCTGCCATGTACTGGCTCGCCATAGGCATCAAGGCCTGTGCGCCACGTGTAATTCCACAGGCCGCCCCAATCGCTTTGCTTTTCATAACAAACGATCTCGGGGATTTCAGCACCGTCGCGTCGGGCTGCTTCGAAAGCACGTAGTTGGGCCAAGCCGCTTGGGCCAGCGCCTAGAATGGCAACTCTAAAAGTCATATAGATTCCTGATTTCAGGCGATGCACCGTGCGCCGAGCTGGATTCAGCCCGCCGACGATTTAACGCGGAGAAGAGCGCGGCTCAGACCATCAAGGGTCAAGCCATCAAGCTCTGTAGTGATGCGCACTGAGGTCGGATTTACCGATGGCGCGATGTTATGAAGGCTGCATCTGTCGTTGAAACAGAAGGCCGGGGGCGGGCTGGCCACCAATGAAACGCGAGATTTCGAGAAAACGCCGGAGGGAAGCGCTCGAACTGGTCAAGCAGCAGAAAAATACTTTGTAACTCGTATGCCAGGTCCCCACCATAACACGGTCGAGGTGTTCACCTTCCCGCTGCGTTGGGTTCGCCGCCCGGCGCATCGTTACGACGACGGCCGCGGGGCATTATGAGCGTTTGATTAGTCCGTTAAGTGCCACCCGGTTTTGAACGGGCTCCTGGCAAGGATGCTAGGCTTCTATTCTTCAAAGCCATCAATGGGAACCCTTCAATGAACAATGTACTTATTACAGGTGCCAACCGCGGAATCGGGCTGGAACTGGCTCGCTTGTATGCTAGCCGGGGTGACCAGGTAACGGGTGTCTGCCGCGAGTCATCCCCAGAACTTGACGCTGTTGCGGCAAGGGTCGTGGAGGGCATCGATGTGACCAGTGAAGCCGACGTCCAGCGTCTGGCGGATGGGCTTGCTGGGGGCTGCGTTGATCTTCTGATTAACAATGCAGGCCTTTTGCAGGATGAAAAGCTTGGCTCAATAGATTTTGATTCCCTACGCACCCAGATGGAGATCAACGCCTATGCTCCTTTACGGATGGCGCAGGCTTTGCTTCCGCTGATACCCAAGGGCGGCAAGATCGCTAATATCACCAGCCGTATGGGCTCCATAGCTGATAATGACTCGGGTGGACGCTATGGATATCGTGCTTCCAAGGCGGCCCTGAATGCCTTCGGCAAGTCCCTGGCCATGGACCTCAAGCCGAGGGGAGTTGCGGTGGCACAATTGCACCCGGGTTATGTGCAGACACGCATGGTCGGCTTTGGCGGGCATATCACGCCAGTGGAGTCTGCCCGCGGCTTGGCTGAGCGAGTTGACGCTCTGACGCTGGAGAATACCGGGGGCTTCTGGCATAGCAATGGAGACGAGCTGCCGTGGTAATACCACCCGCCAATGGATCCCCGCGTTCGCGAGGATGACGGGTATGGGGGAGCGGATTGTTCGGTTGGGCCGTAGTGCCCAAGGTCCCCGAAGCCCTGGCATACCCCGTGGCACCGCCCGTAAACACCCCGTCATTCCCGCGCACGCGGGAATCCAAACGGTGTTTCAGGGCTAACTCCCATGGGCTGTCAATGAGGTCATTCCCGCGCGCATGACTTCATTTGGATCTAGCGACAGAAGCCGTAGTTACTGGTGTCCAGATGAAAATGGTTGGCGTGGGCCTGGTTGTATTCCGGGCCCAGTACGGTGCCGAAGTAATCACAGGCGCTATCCTGAAATGCCCGCAGGAAATTTGCGGAGCCCGACTCCCCGGTTTCAGCCCAGTCATCAAGTACCGATACGCGCTCACCGTTGGCAAGACGAAAGCCTGCTATGTCAAAGGCCGAAGCTGTCGCATGCTGGCTGCGACGTCCCTCGGAACGGTTGTAAACATTACGGCAGGCAAAGCTGCCGTAGTGGTCGATTCTCTCCACTCGACTATCCATATGCGTCAATGCCAGGCGCTGCAGTTCATTCCGCTCGAACATGGTCCAGGCCACAGCCCAGGGGCAACTGACGGTGAAGGGCGAACTGAACGTGATGTCGCTGCGCTCGATCCTGACCACGTTTTCCAGGGGACACCCTGTCACCGGCGTGTAGTCGTCCAGCGAGGTATAACTGAGCGCTTTTCCAGAGGCTGTGGCCAGCGCAGCACTGCATTCAGTGGGGCTGTTGATAAGTTGCGACAGTTTCAAGCGTGTCACGGGTGTCAGGGGATGATCCACTGACAGCGGCGCCCATGGGTTCCATTCTGCAGGCAGGGCCTCCCAAGGACGCAGCAGATATATCAGCAGACACAACAGGACAAAGGCGAGGAGTTTCGATAGTCGTAAAAGGGTGGTTTTCAAATAGCGCCTCATGATGCTTTTTGCGCGTTACTGGTTAGCCGTTGTACAGGTAATAGACTCGTTTGCGTGCCGGCGCGACAAGGATCATGCCGATGCGGCCATAGGCGTAATAACTGCCTGGGGCGTTAACCAGTTCGTTGGCTTCGTCGACATAGTGCTGGCTGATCTCAATACAGAAACCATAAGCACAGATATAGTCCATTACATTCAGAGTGCTGTCTGCTTGCTGTGGTTCCCAAGGTCGCTTGGGCGCCACCGGCGTTTCTTGCCAATCTGTGTAATACCCTCGCCAGCGACGCTCCTGTTGGTCAGGGTTGGCCGGCATCGCTTCGAGATAGGTCACTCCCTCGGTGCTGATCGCATTCGCGACTGCTTCGGGTAGCGGATAGACTCGGATTCCCGCTTCGTTACCACCCGGTCCGAATCCCCAGGCTTCTTCCTTGCTATATTCCACTGTTGTCACGTTGAGGGCGTCGGGTACCGCGCTTAACTGGAAGTCGCGTTCGTAGGATTTGAATGCGATGTAAGGCCCACCGACGATCAACAGAATCACCGGCAGGGTGACACGCCACGGCAGCTTCACCAGCAGGTAAAAGGCAGCACACAACAGGGCCGCGAGCAGCAGGAAAAAACCGATAACAATCACATAAACCATGTATTCATAACGCCTATTCGTCTTGCTTACAGGACAATCTCTGCTTATAACTGCCCGACGCATAACACCAACCCGAGGGAGTCGACCGAGCATGCATACCGATAACACACCTTACATACTCTACGGCGCGCCGCATTCCCTTTATACCGGCAAGGCCCGTTGTTACCTGCGCAACCAGGGTATCCCCTATATGGAACGTGCGACTACTCATCCTGATTTCGCGGCGCGCATTCTGCCGCAGATTGGCCGAGGCATCATTCCTGTACTGGAAACACCCGATGGCCAGGTCATTCAGGATACCGTCGATATCATCGACTACTTCGAAAAACGCGGTGTGCCATATCCGGTGTATCCCGACGGGCCGCTGCAACGTGTGATCGCGGTCATCGTCGAGTATTACGGCGGTCAGTCGATGCTCAAGCATGCAATGCATTATCGCTGGTCTTACCTTGAGCAGCAGGAGAACTTTCTGGTTCATGCGTTCGCCAGCGGATCAGGTGCCGCTATGGCAGAGAAGATCATGGGGCGCATGCAGGCCTATCTACCTCGCCTGGGTGTCACCGAGCAAAGCATCCCTGAAATTGAAGCTTCCTACGAAGCGCTGCTGGCTATCCTGGACGCGCACTTCGAGCAGATGCCTTACCTGCTCGGCGATCGGCCTTGCATAGGCGACTACGGTCTGATCGGCACTCTGTTCGCGCACCTGGGGCGCGATCCGGTGCCCGCCCAGATCATGAAGCTGCAAGCACCGCGGGTATATCGTTGGGTCGAGCGGATGACGGCGCCTGGTCTGGATGTGGTTGAGTATCCAGAGCGAGACGCGCACTTCTGGCCGGGAGACGCCATACCGCCGACCCTGGAGCCTCTGCTTGAGCACATCGCCAGCGAGATTTTCCCTGAGCTGAGCGACAAGCTTGCTTTCATCGCTGAATGGGTTGCAAGGACTCGGCCAGCTGATGGCGAGCCGGTAACGGAAAAACCGCAACAACGGCAACTGGGTATGGTAAATACAACCTTCAAGGGTATACCGCTTGAGGTCGGTGTAGAGCCCTATCTGCTGTTTCTTTTGCAGCGTGCTGCGGATGTGCTGGCGGAGCTGGCCCCGACAGAATCCGAGCGTGTTGAAGCTTATCTGGAGCGCTTCGGATTAATGGCAGCGGTGCCGCAGGGGTTGGCGTACAGCGTTGCAAGGCGGAACAATATCGAGGTGTGGGCGGTGAAGTGAACCCTTAGTCGCTTTCGAACCAGTTGCCCAGATGAATCTTGCCTTTCCCTGGGCTTTTATTCGATGTGACTTTGGGTTTCTTGGGTTTTTTCGGCTTCTTGATAATCTGGCCGCCGGACACCGTCGCCGGCAAGCGGTGCACAGGCAAGAAACCGGGCTCATCGTGACGGGGTAAAATTTGATTGGTCAGTGCTTCAATCGCCGCCAATTGATCAACCTCGTCGGCACTGACCAGTGACACCGCCTCGCCACTGGCGCCAGCGCGGCCTGTGCGGCCTATACGATGCACATAATCCTCAGCGACAATGGGAAGATCAATATTGACGACTTGGGGCAGGTCGTCAATATCCAGGCCGCGCGCCGCGACATCCGTTGCGACCAGCACCTGGACTTCTCCCGTCTTGAAGCGGGCGAGGGCGCGCAAGCGGGCCGGTTGAGGTCGATCCCCATGAATGGCGTCGGCACTCAGGCCGATGGATTGCAGTGTCTGGACCAGTTGGTCCACCGCATTGCGGGTTTTGGCAAACACCAGGACCTGGCCCCATCGACGATTCGCCAACAAATGCACGAAGAGCTCTACCTTGCGTTTCTTGTCCACAGGTATAACCGATTGTGTGACTGTGGCTGCGGTCATGGTGTCTGGACTGATATCGATAATCAGCGGGTCGCGCAGCAGGTTCGCTGCCAGGGTACGAATGGCTGCTGAAAAAGTGGCGGAAAAGAGCAGGGTCTGGCGTTTGCTTGGCAGCGCGCAAAACACCTGTTGCAGCTCGTCTGCGAAACCCAGGTCCAGCATTCGATCGGCTTCGTCCAGAACCAGTATCTGCAGCTGACCGAAAGTCACCGCATTCTGACGATAGAGGTCCAGCAGCCGCCCCGGTGTTGCCACCAGTACATCCACACCCTTGCGCAAAGCCATCATCTGGGGATTGATGGAGACGCCGCCATAGACGGCGTAACTGCGCAGAGGCAATTGATCGCCGTAGGTGATAAAGCTCTGCAAAACCTGCTCGGCCAGTTCACGGGTAGGTACCAGAATCAGTGCGCGCGTCTGGTTGCTGGCAACCCGGGGACCTTCCTGCAGCAACTTGTGCAGGACCGGGAGGGCGAAACCAGCGGTTTTGCCTGTGCCCGTCTGCGCAGCTGTCATCAGATCCCGGCCTTTTAGAATGGCCGGGATAGCCTCGGTCTGGACTGCGGTAGGCGAGCTGTAATTGAGTCGGTCAAGTGTGCGCAGAAGTGGATCGAGCAGACCCAGGGAGGAAAACGTCATGGATGACATGCCAGCAAAGGAGAATCTTTACAGTTTACCCGTGGCCTGCAGGGGAAAGCGAACGCAGCAACCATTAAGGGTCGATCAAGCTTGGCCCGGCTTTGGTCTATCGTTGAATAGCGCGGAGTCTCGTCCTGATTTGTTGCAATAGAACCTTTGCGGGTTGTTCGTGTCGCCTTTCAACCCAGCCTCTTTTATGTTCTGCTCTTCATGCCGTGATGTGAATGCTCACGGACGCGATGCCGTGCAAGGCAAACGTTAATGGAATGGATAGCACAACATGCCCACTCAGTCTTTACGAATTACCTGGCAAATGACACTTGTCCTTCTGCTTGGCAGCCTGCTCGCAGGCTGTGGCATAAACAACATTCCTACCTATGACGAGCAGGTCAAATCAGCCTGGTCTCAGGTAGAGAATCAGTACCAGAGGCGTGCAGATCTGATACCCAACCTCGTTGAAACCGTCAAGGGCTTCGCTCGTCAGGAACGCGAAACATTGACCGCGGTTGTCGAGGCCCGGGCCAAGGCTACGTCGATCCAGATCAGTGCCGATGACTTGAACGATCCAGCCAAGATGCGGCAGTTCGAGCAGGCACAATCTCAGTTAACAGGTGCGCTCAGTCGTTTGATGGCTGTGTCGGAGCGTTATCCGGATCTCAAGTCCAACCAGAATTTTCTGACACTGCAGTCGCAACTTGAGGGCACCGAAAATCGTATTGCGGTGGCCAGGCGCGATTACATTGCCTCTGTGCAGCAGTACAACACTGAAATTCGCACTTTCCCGGGGCGTATCTGGCATAGCCTGATGTACGGGGACATGCCTATCAGAGAAAATTTCGAGGCCACTACCGAGGGTGCAGAGCAGGCCCCAGCAGTGCAGTTCGAATGAGTGTGCGCAAACTACTCGCGCCCTTCCAGCTGCTTGCGCTGCTGTTGTTCAGTAGCGCCGTTGTTGCTCAGGTGCCAGCTGCAGAGGTGACGCTTCCGGAGTTGACCGGCCGTGTGGTTGATCAAGCGGAGATGGTTGGACCGCAAACCGAAGCGCGCCTTACCCAAATGTTGGCGGCCCATGAGCAGGCAACGGGAGAACAAGTGGTAATTGTGACCGTGCCTGACCTTCAGGGCCGCAGTATCGAAGAGTTTGGTGTTGATCTTGGCCGTGCCTGGGGTATCGGTGAGGCTGACGAAGACACCGGGGCATTACTGATCGTGGCACGCGACGACCGCAAGATTCGTATTGAGGTGGGGTATGGACTCGAGGGTCGTCTGACCGATGCGCAGTCATCGGCCATCATCAACAGCATCATAACTCCGGCTTTCCGCGCGGGTAACTTCGAGCAGGGTATTGCCGAGGGCAGCGCCGCGATGGTCCAGGTTCTGGGTGGCGACCCGCTAAAGACTGCCAGCGGTCGACCGGTCTCCGCAGACGGTGACAAGCCGCCAGGTGGGTTATTTGTCATTCTGTTTTTCGTCGTGATTTCGCTGATACGTGGGGCCTTTGGTGGTCGCGGTGGCCGCGGCGGCGGAGGATTTGGTAGTGCCGTTCTGGCTGGCGCTCTGCTCGGCGGCATGGGTCGCGGCGGTGGTGGAGGCGGAGGTTTCGGTGGTGGCGGAGGCGGCTTCGGTGGCGGTGGCGCCTCGGGCGGCTGGTAAACTCAATCATGGATTCCAAATGACACTTCTTACGCAAGATGAACAACAGCAGGTCGCGGATGCGATTGATCGTATCGAGCTCGAGACCGACGCGGAGGTGGTAACCGTGCTTGCGGCCCGCGCCGACGATTATTATTACATTCCATTGTTATGGGCCGGGGTGCTTGCTCTGCTCATTCCGGGCCTGGTGGTACTTCTCACTGGCTGGCTGGGTGCCGCTGAGCTACTGCTCGCGCAATGGGTGACTTTCATTGTTCTTGCTTTGGTCTTTCGGCTACCGCCGGTAATTACCCGGTTGATCCCGCGCTCGGTAAGACACTGGCGCGCCAGCAATCTCGCTCGGCGTCAGTTCATAGAGCTCAATCTACATCACACCGATGGTGCTACAGGCATGCTGATATTCGTATCTGAAGCCGAGCGTTATGTGGAGATTCTGGTTGATCGGGGTATCTCCGGGCATATTGATAATGCAGTGTGGGAGTCGATTGTCGAAGCCTTCACTTTCAAGGTCCGCGAGGGCAAGGTGCTCGAAGGGTTTCTGGGCTGTATTGACTCGTGTGGCATTCAATTAAGTCAGCATGTGCCGGGTACGCATGACCGTAACGAGCTGTCCAACCGTCTGGTGGTGCTGTCCTGAACCGTCGAACGATAGGCCTCATTCTGATTGGCGATGAACTGCTCAATGGTCGCAAGCAGGATGCGCACCTGCCGGCCATGATTCCGCGCTTCGCCCAGCGAGGCCTGGAAATCGATTGGGTCAGCGTCGTAGGCGATAACCCGGGGCTTATAACGCGTGCGCTACAGGATTCACTTGGCCGGGGGGATATCGTTTTCTGTTTCGGTGGCATAGGTGCGACACCGGATGACCTTACCCGGCAGTGCGCCGCAGCAGCCCTGGGCGTGGATATCGAGTTACATCCCGAAGCGGAGCAGGAAATCCGTGCCCAGTTGGGCGAGAGGTTGAACGCCAATCACCTGCGTATGGGCGAATTTCCCTCGGGTTCTCGCATTATCCCCAATCCGATCAACCGTATACCCGGTTTTTCGATGAGAGATCACCATTTTGTACCCGGTTTTCCACGAATGGCCTGGCCAATGGTCGAGTGGGTTCTTGATCACGATTACGCCGATCTGCAGGCTCCGGGTCAGCAAGTTACTCAGACCCTTGTGCTTACTGATACGTCTGAGGGTCCGTTGATCCCACTTATGGAACAACTCTTGACCGAGTTTGCCCATCTGCGTCTTGCCTGTCTGCCCAACGCTGATGGCCGCCAGGAAGTCGAACTGAGTCTTCGGGGCACCCCCGAGCATGTGGTGGCGGGAATGGACCGGCTGCGCGAGTTATTGATTCTGCGCGAAAAGTAAATGCTAAGCTGGCGGTTAAAATCAAGCAGTGGAGGAGCTGAACATGGGTGAGTCAAAGCGTCGTCAGGCAACGGGGGAGGCGAGCCCTCCGAGGCGCAAGGAGAAAAGCCGAAACGCTATCGTGTGGGGCCTTGTGGTAGTGGTTGTAGTCGCTGCTCTGGCCCTGACCTTCTATTTGGCTACCCCTGGTACTGGCCCGATTGCACTGCCATCGGTTCCAGATGATCAGCCTGCGTTTCCCGCCGAGGTAGACCGCTTTGGAATGCAATTGGGCGATCCCGACGCACCCGTGGTAGTCCGTGAATTTGCCGATTATCAATGCCCGGCTTGCGCGCGCTTTTCAGGTGTTCTTGAGCAACTGAAAAGTGAATACATAGATACCGGCAAAGTTCGTCTGGTGTTTTTTGAAATGCCTCTGGCCCAGCACAAAAACGCAGTACCCGCCGCAATTGCAGCACGCTGCGCCGGTGAACAGGATGCGTACTGGGGCATGCACGATGCGTTGTTCACAAACCAGGCTAGCTGGAGCACATCGAGCGACCCACAGCCTTTGTTTGCTGGGTATGCCCAGGAGCTGGAGCTGCATGAGGGGCGTTTTCAACGTTGTACCTCGACCGAGCAAACACGCTCCGCCGTCGAGGACAGCCTGGCTGTGGCGAAGCAGCTGAGGGTCGTCAGCACGCCCACAGTGATTGTTGACAACATCCCGTTGACACGAAGCAACTGGGAACAGCTTTCGGGTGTTATCGAGCAACAGCTCGATAGGGACTAACACTCCGAGTCGGGGCGATGACTGGCAGGCTGCTGGTCATCGTCCATGAAACCAAGGCTATCAGATATGTCCGATAAACCGATCGCAGCTCGTTCCGATCGTAACTCGATCGATGCCTTCATCAATCAGGTGCGCTCTCTGCCTGCTCGTCCTGAGAAGGAAGGCAGGCTGATCTTTGCCCTGGATGCGACTGCCAGCCGTGAGGCTACCTGGGACCAGGCTTGCGACCTGCAAAGCGAGCTTTTTGTGACAGCGCAAGGCCTGGGCGGTTTGTCGATTCAGCTTTGCTATTATCGAGGCTTCCGCGAATTCAAGGCCACGGGCTTTGTAGGTCAGACGAGTCAATTGCTGGGTTTGATGAGCGGTGTCCGTTGTCTGGGCGGTATTACCCAGATCGGGCGGGTGTTGGGCCATGCTCTGCAGGAAACTCGCAGCAGGCCAGTCAAAGCCGTTGTGTTCATTGGTGATTGTTGCGAAGAGTCTGTTGATGAGCTGTGTCACGCAGCAGGGGAGCTGGGTATGTTGCGTACCCCGGTCTTCATGTTCCAGGAGGGCGGAGATCCCCATGCGCAAGCCGTGTTCCGTCAAGTGAGCAAGCTGTCAGGGGGCGCCTATGCACCTTTCGACCGAAGCAGCCCGCAGTTGCTGAGGGAATTACTTGCTGCAGTGGCCGTTTATGCCTCAGGAGGTGCCAAAGCCTTGCGAGATTATTCCAATAAGAGCTCCGCAGAAGTGAAACGCCTCACGCAGCAGATAAAGTAAACGTAATGCCGCGATAATATTTTTATTTGATGGAGCGTTTATGTCTGCATTCTTGCTTTTGGGGCTTCTCGTTGGCGTTGGTGGCTGGCTCTGGATACGCTCCACTCCAGCAGGCCAGCGTAAACCGGTCATTCTCAAGCTGGTGATTATAGGTACCGTTGCAGTGGTTGCCCTTCTTGCGCTGACTGGACGTTTTTACCTGGTGCTAGCACTTCTGGCCGGTTTGTTCCCACTGCTGCGCAGGATGCTTCCAGGCCTGCTGTTGGGACGATTTTTCCGGGGATTTGGTCTGCCGGGAATGGGGTCTGGCCGCAGCAAGGCCAGTACCGGCAACCAGTCCCGGGTATCCAGTCAGATTCTTGAAATGACACTGGATCATGACAGCGGCGATATGAGCGGCAGGGTGCTTGAGGGACCTTTTGCAGATCAACAACTGGCCGATCTGAGTGAAGCGCAATTTATCGAACTGCTAGGCTATTGCAGGCAGAACGACAACGACTCGGCGCGTTTGCTCGAGAGCTATCTGGATCGACGCTTTGGTGATTCCTGGCGTGCCGATGATTCAAGTGGCGAAACTGGCGGTGACTCCCGCGAGCAGGGAAGCAAAGCAGGTGCCGGATCACTGACCGAAGCCGAGGCTCTTGAGGTACTCGGATTGGAAGCGGGTGCAACGCAGGAAGAGATTATTCAGGCGCACCGTCTGATGATGCAGAAAATGCACCCTGACCGCGGCGGTAGTACCTACCTTGCCTCATTGATCAACGAGGCGAAAGACGTACTTCTCGGTTAGCCTGAGCGATTCGACGAATTCTCGGGTCCGCTTGCGGGCTCGTATTCCTTGCAGCGGACGCCGCCGGAGGAAAGACAATGCGTCACCCAGCTGGAGTCTGGCTTGATATCGAAGGGCATCTGGGGCCCGGTCAGAATAGCCTGTTTTGCATCTTCACTATTATCAAACCGCACCGGAAGATGATAGCCAGCTTGCGCTACCTGTTCGGGAAAGACGATTTGCGTACCTGGGCCGTCTGCAATACTCCAACCGTTATCGCGTAGTTTGACCGCGTAAAGCGCACGGTCGACGGGTATGGCTTCGCTGTAATCGTTGACTATATGCAATGCGATCTCCACTCAAAGCCCCCTGTAGGCAGGGGGCCATTCATGTTCAGCCCTCGACCTGAAAGGTCAGGCCGGCGTTTTTCTCCAGACGCTCAATCAGCAGCGAGCCAAGGGCCGATGCCGGTGTCCATATACCACCGGAGGCAGCGCCCGGATTTTTAACCAGACACACAGCGCTTTCGGCGATCATTTTTGATGTAGACCCGTATCCAGGATCCTTGTCACCCTTGACGCTGACCCTGAGGCTGTCGCCCTTGTCATTGGAGCCGGCAAAGAGTACGTCGTAGTAGCCGTTCTCACGCTCTTCCTTGGATGGTCCTTCCCCTGGTTTGCGTGGGTCGTTAGCCATGGATTTGTCGGCGGCTACCGCCTTCGCAGTGGCTTCACCTTTTTCGCCAGGTCCGGTCAGCATCATCTCATCGTAAACAAAGCCCTCGCCATATTCATGGCCGAGCAGGAAATTGGAACGATGGATGTTCTTGGTATTGATGGTGGCCATGACAAAAGGGGCAGACCAGCTGTTAAGGTCCTCGTCGTAGCTTGGAGCGTTACCTGAGGGCTGATCGGCGCCGGTGAAGCCCGGAGTCAGCGCGAAAGGATTGCCCAGTACTTTCATCATCTCCGGTTTTTTGGCGGCTGCGGCCATGGTGGCCTTGAAGCTGGCCAGGGTGCCACCAGAGAAGGTGCCTTTCATCGCACGAACGCGGCCTTTGATACGGGGCATGGACGAACCGAACTTTTTCTTGGCAGCTTCCTGAAGAAAGAAGGCTCCCAGATCAAATGGCACAGAATCAAAACCGCAAGAAAATACTATGCGCGCGCCGCTAGCCTTGGCGTCGTCCTGATGCTTGGCGATCATTTCGTGCATCCAGGCCGGCTCGCCACACAGATCCACATAGTCGGTGCCAGCCTTGGCGCAAGCGGCAACCACATCAGATCCGTAGAGCTGATAAGGACCCACAGTGGTCAGCAATACCTTGGTCTTTTCCACCATGGCCTTGATTGAAGCGGGCTCATTGGCATCTGCGAGCACGGTGGGAACGTCAGCGGGAATGCCCATTTCCTCACGAACACTATCAATCTTGTCCTGGCTGCGGCCAGCCATGGCCCATTTGACCTCGCCGTTGACGCCATACTGCTTGTTCAGATATTCGCATACCAGCCGCCCGGTGTAGCCGGTGGCGCCATATACGATGATGTCCAGTTCTCTATCAGCTGACATGGTTTTTCCTCTATTGCGAAGGGTGTATGAATCAATCCTAGACCAGCTCCTGCATCCATCAAGAAAAGTAGATCAGGGAGTTGCTGGCTCTGTGAGTCGACAATAGGCTGAACAGAGTCATTGCTGAAGCACTATCGTTTTGCGCCATTGGCGGATATAGATAATGGGAATTGGAGGTAGGAAAGGGTGAGCCTGGGGGGAGTGGATCAGGGGTTAGGGGACTGGAGGAGAGCAACCAGCCTGGCTGCTCTCCTTGTACCTTTGTATCAGAGCAGTTGTTCTTTTTCGAGAAACTCTTCTTCCAACAATGCATCACGATTCTCGCGGGCGGCTTCGTCATCAACTGAAGCTTCAGCCATTTTTATGGGATTACCACGTACGTCCAATTTGCCCATCAGGTGCTCCAGAGCATGCCGAGCCTTTTCTGCTGCCCCGTTGACCGCCAACTCAAGGGATTCGTCATGGTTGGTGACCGAAAGAGGCTGGTGACCACGGGGACGCATTTCAATTTGGCAGCGCTTATCTCGCGCGCCGGATTTATGACCGTTCTCATCGCTTACATGCACTTCAACTCGAGTCAGAAAGTCGTCAAAGCGCTCCAGTTCGTTTACTACGGCCGCAGTGACCCATTCCTGGAACGAGACGCTGGCAGTTTCAATCTGATGACTATTAATCAGTACTTGCATCATAGTGTAGTTCCATTTTTCCGCTGTGAAATCGTTTGGCTCATGTCACCACCGTAGAGCAGCCAAGACGGATTGGCAACTGCTCTGCACAGTCTCTTTGATGCTCGTCAGTGAAAGCTGTTTTCTGGCATCTTAATGTCTACTCCGTCGACTCGCCAGCGTTGATAACAGAAGCCAGTGTGGACCGAAAAATTGATCAACCGGCACCGACAGACACCGACCAATCTCATTACCTTGGACGATCAATTACAGAGAAAAATTCATGTTATCTGCGCGAAAAAAATCAGTAGCCCTTGGCGTCTATGATTGTTCGCTAAATACACCGACGTGCTCTACACGGTTACCTGAAAAGTCTGGTGAGTTAGCCGAAGGCATCCCTGAGCAGTATGGGTAATATCTCGGCGGCGGGTCCCTGGATTGATGATTCCCGCGGATGACTCAGAACGGGTTGCGGGTTGATATGCACCACTGAAGCGCCGTTCTTCAAAGCAATATCCGGAATCAAGGCGGCAGGCTGGACGACTCCGGAGGTGCCAATGGATAAAACCAGATCGCAATCGCCCGCTGCATCGAACGCCTGCTGGAAAGCTCGCTCTGGCAGCGACTCACCGAACCAGACAACGCCGGGCCTGACGGGATTATTGCATCGCAGACACCTGGGAGGACTGATGCTGCGATTTTCTTGCGGATTCTCCAGCCATAGCTCAGCATCAAATCGATGCGGCGCAGCGCAGACAGAACAGCGCGGGGATTGCAAATCACCGTGCAGGTGTATGACGTTACTGCTTCCTGCACGTTCATGCAGATCGTCCACATTCTGGGTAATCAGTGTGAGGCGAGGCACCCGGCTCTCAAGCTGTGCTATTGCGTTATGAGCGCGATTGGGTTGTGTGCGGTGTATCTGCCAGCGGCGCCACTCGTACCAGCTCCACACCAGGTCTGGATCACGTGCGAATGCCTCCGGCGTGGCGAGGTCCATCGGGTCATGTTTTGCCCACAGACCTGTGAGCGCATCGCGAAACGTGGGTATGCCACTTTCTGCCGAAACTCCGGCGCCGGTAAACACAACCACGTGCTCTGCCTGCTTTAACAGAGGTAAAGAGTATGCAATGTCGTCTTGGTTCATGCTTACCGGATCCTGGCATAAGACGTCTTGCTTTTTAGCTTAGACCTTGTTCGGCAAGCTTCAAAGCAGGGGTGGGTTGAACCGATGGCACACCCTGTCTCTAGCTCCTGAAGCTTTACTGCCAAGTTTTAATAAAAAAAGGGCCCTCTCGGGCCCTTTTTAGTACCTATTGCAGCAGCTCACTTTACTCGCCAACTTCAGACTCTGCGGGATAGGTCTTCTTGTACGCACTGCTATGAACCGCATCATCGGTGCCGGGCACTTCGCTGCGGGCCTTTGCATCTTCTGCCATTGACTCGGTTTCGACGCCTACGTCCGTGCCAGCACGCGGGCTCTCTTCATGGATAGTGGTAGGCGGAGTGGTGTCTTCGGCTACGACGGGGGCGGCGATACCCAATGTTGCGATGGCTGCTACGGCTGTAAGCATTTTCATGTTAATCATAATAATCTTCTCCATAGTTGGTTTCGCGGCAAGGAAAAAATACATATGCCGCTTGCCTTCACTTGAGTTGACAGAAAATGAGCACCGGAGTTCCTTTTATCTGCATCGGTAAGCTCTTTGCGCTCTCAAGGATGTCTACACAAAGCTACACACCAGGCTGGATGGAAGGGCATACTCATCCGCATACATTCAGGGGTATTCAAATGAGTATGGAAACCTGGCTGGCCTTTCTGCTGGCTTGCTGGATCATCAGTCTGTCGCCAGGGGCTGGTGCAATAGCATCGCTTTCCAGTGGCCTTAACTACGGCTTCGGACGGGGCTACTGGACGGCTATTGGCCTTCAATTCGGGCTTTTGCTCCAGATTGGTGTGGTGGCGGCGGGTGTTGGCGCGCTGCTGGCGACCTCTGAAACGGCTTTCAGTTTGATCAAGTGGTTTGGCGTTGCCTACCTTCTTTTTCTGGCTGCAAGACAATGGCGCTCTCCAGGGATGGCTGTGGATCCAGAGAGCGGTGTTCGCCCTGTAGGTCAGCCCCTGGCGCTTATGTTTCGTGGGTTCCTGGTCAATGTCAGCAACCCCAAGGCCGTGGTATTCATGCTAGCGGTCTTGCCGCAGTTCCTGAATCCTGCAGCACCAATGACCACTCAATATCTGGTTATGGCAGCCACGATGGTTGTCGTCGACCTGATCGTCATGGCCGGTTATACCGGCTTGGCTTCACGGGTGTTGCGGCTACTCAATTCGCCCGGTCAACAACGCATGCTCAACCGTGTCTTTGCCGCGCTTTTTGGCGGCGCCGCCATGTTGTTGGCTACTGTGCGGCGCGCCAGCATCTAGACTGCGCAGAATGCCTCGATGACCACCGCCATCATCAGCAATGGGTGCATGGCGTTGTTCTCCAGTGCGCAACGGAATCGACCCCTCTGAGCAGAGGACTCTTCGAATGGTTTTTGATAACGCAGAGAAGAGACTCAAGAAGTTGAATCCGGCGCCGTCCCCTCATGAAAAGGTGGGTTCCAGGCTGGTATTGGGGCGAGGGCGCAGCGATGGTGTTATCTGAAGGCGGGCACAACTTTAGGGGTAATCGGCCACCAGGGTGGTGGCCGGCCGATTCTCGTGAACTATTACATCTGTGATTGCAGGAAATTCTCCAGCCCCAGACTATTGATCAGGCTCAGCTGGGTTTCCAACCAGTCGACATGATCTTCCTGAGACTCGAGAATGTTCTCGAGAACCTCGCGACTGCCGTAGTCCCCGGCGGTTTCACAATAGGCTATGGCAGTTCGTAAATCGGGTAGGGTTTTCATTTCCAGTTTGAGGTCGGACTGAAGAATCTCGGGTACATCTTCCCCGATCAGCAACCTGCCCAGGTCCTGAAGGTTAGGCAGACCTTCAAGAAAAAGAATGCGCTTGACCAACTTGTCGGCGTGTTTCATGACATCGATGGATTCGTGGTATTCGCGCTCACCCATTTTTCCCAGGCCCCAATCCTGCAGCATGCGCGCATGCAGAAAGTACTGGTTAATGGCAACCAGTTCGTAGCCAAGAATGCTGTTGAGTTGCTGAATAACCTTTTTATCGCCTTTCATGACCCTGCCCCTCGAATGCGTTTGATAGGTGAGTCTGGAGTGCGGGATAGAGGCTGTCAATTAGTCACGTGGAAAGGGCGGGGAGTGGGAACTGACAAGATTGCCTGCTCCGACCTGTGAGTAAAAGCAGCAATCTGAAGTTCAGGCAGCAAAAAACTGGGAAGTATTCATGGTACTGGCTGATGCACCGGCGAGGCTGGATTCATTCAACAGAGATTTGCAGTCGCGCCCACACTTGCCACATTGGTTTGCTACGTCGAGCGCGTCACGTAAATCGCGCATGTTGCACGCGCCTTCGTTGATCGCGTTGCGAATCTGCTTGTCGGTTACACCCTTGCAAAGGCATACATACATGGAGTTCTTCCCATAGGTAGTCGCTATGTTCTGTATGCTAATGCTAACGAGAATGATTGTCAAACAGGATTCACTTAGTGATCTTTCCTGTTCGTTTTTGCCAGTTCAAAACCATCACGGTAAGCGCAGGCAGCATGGTCAGGGTAACCAGGGTGGCACCGATAATACCGGCCATGACTATTACGCCTACCCCCCGGTAAAGCTCACTACCGGCACCTGGGAGAAACACCAGAGGAGCCAGACCACAGATCGTCGTGATGCTGGAAATCGCAATTGGGCGCAGCCGTGACTCAACCGCCTCACGAACGGCTTCGACCGGATTCATGCCTTCATCCCGCACGTTACGGGTGGATCTGTCGACGATCAAAATGGGATTATTGACCACCGTACCCATCAGAATCAAAAAACCGAGCATAGAGATCATATCGAAGGGCTGGCTGAGAGAGCCGAGTCCCAACGCCTGCATAATCTCACCAATGAGGTTGAGTACAGCGAGCCCGGCAATGCCACCAGCAAAACCCAGGGGTATGGTGAGCATGATGAGCAGGGGATAACCCCAATGACTGAATATGGCCACCATCAACAGATAGACGATGACTAGCGCTACCAGATAGTTATCGGTCAGTGAGTCGCGAGTGGCATCAAGTTGATCAGCGGCGCCAGAAATGGTCAGCGTGACCCCGTTGGGCACCTGGCCGCTTTCCTGCAGATATCCGACTACATCCTCCCGAACAATGGCCACACCGGTTTCCAGTGCGACCGAACGCGGGGGAATGATATTAAGAGTAATAGTCCGTCTACCGTCCTTGCGACGTACTGTACTGGTATCAACCGTCTCCTCGATGGTAACCAGCTCCGAGAGTAGGAGGGTTTCACCAGCCGGCGTATGGACTGCAATCTTGTCCAGGGTTTCCAGCGTGGCGTTGGGACCCTGCTGGTTGTACAGATACATGTCGATCTTGTCGTCTTCGAGGAAGAATTCGTTGACGAATGCGCCATCGGTGAGAACCGCTACAGCAAAGCCGATATCCTCGGTGGTCATGCCAACATCAGCCGCACGATCAAAGTTGGGTTTGACCTGCAATAGCGGCTGGGCCAACGACAGGCTCGATGGTTGAGATTGAACTCTAGGGTCGTCAAAAACGTCTTCGGCTCGACTATAGGCGGCCTGAGCGACTTCATACAGGGACGCAAGGTCGGGGCCGGAAATATCCAGATTGACGCTACGGGTGCCACCGTCGTTGCTGCTGATAATCGAGCCCCGTGCGGCGAAGGCGCGCATGCCCGGGTAGGTCTCGTACTTTTGCTCCAGCGCATCCATCAGGTCGCGAATGTCCGCTGGATCCTTGGACTGGGTAATGATGCGAATACCCTGAGGGGTAACGCCCATGTTGATGTAGGCCATGGCGGGTACTTCGGTTTCTCCGCGCTGATATTCTCCGGGCTCATCATCCACAAAGGGCAGGAAGTAGGCCTGGAGTTCATCGGCATAGCCCTGCATGGTTTCTAGGTTGTAACCCGGCGGTGCGTTCATCGACGCAAAGGTCTTGGGTTCTTCGCCCTCGGGCAGATACTCGGCAGGGGGCGTCAGGAGCAGGACGATAGCCAGACTTGTTCCCAGCGTTAAAACCACGCAGCCTAGGCGCCGCGGGGCGGTAGCGATCAGCCAGCCCAGAGCGCCAATAACCCTGTTACGCACCCGCTCGCGTCCGCCGCCACTGAGAGAGCTGTCCTTGAGTTCCAGACGCGCGCTGAGGGTGGGCACCACGGTTACGGCCACCAGCATTGAAACCAGGATCGAGGCGGCGATGGCAATGGCCACGTCCGAGTAGAGCTGGCCTGCTTCTTCAGTAATAAAAACCACCGGCAAGAACACCATGACGGTGGTGAGTGATGAGGCGAGCACAGCGGGCCAGACTTTCTGAACGCCAGAGATAGCCGCGCGCAGCCGGTCCAGGCCGCGGCGGCGCTCCAGTTCGATGCTCTCCAACACCACAATACTGTTATCCAGCGTCATCCCGATGGCAAAGGCAACCCCTGCAAGGGATATGACATTGACCGTCCTTCCGAACAGCATAAGGCCCAGAAAGGCTGCAATGGTGCAGATCGGAATACCCAGCACGCCAAGCAGGGTGGCGCGGAACGAGCGCAAAAACACGTACATGATCAAGGTCGACAGCAGTGCACCGAGAATAAGATTTTTCCAGACGTTGAAAATCGACGCTTCTACATAAACAACATCATCGGCAGAAAGCTGCAGACGCATACCCGCAGGATTGAGCAATTCCCGATTGGTGAGCTCTACTTCCTCCAGCATGGCTTCCTTGATCTGGATGACATTTGAGCCGCTTTGACGTCGCACGGAGAGACTGATGACCGCGTCGCCGTTGATGAAAGAGCGATCGCGGATCTGGAAATGATCAAGACTTATTTGTGCGACTTCACCCAGACGCACCACGCTGTCACCCTCACGCTTGAGAACCATCGAGCGCATTTTGTCCAGATCCTCGAAGCGCCCTACGGTGCGCAGCAGGTAGCGTCTCTTGCCACTGTTGATTTCGCCGGCCGATACATCCTGATTGCGCTCGGCTATGGCGCTGCGTACCTCGCCCAGGGTGAGATCCCGAGCGGAGAGTTGATCAGGATCAAGGCGGATCTGTATCTGTCGCTGTGCGCCGCCACGAACCTCAATCTGGGCGACATCCGGAACGCTGGACATCCGCGTACGGACATTGTCCTCAATGAAATCACGCATCATGTCCATATCGAGGTTGCGCGGGTTGCCGGGCAGCGGTGCGACGTAGAAATACATGAACGCGTTTGCCGAGAACGACGTGGCCGTCACTCTCGGCTCATCGACATTCTCAGGATAGGAGGGCACCTGGGTAAGGGCATTGTTTACCCGTATCAGGGTTTCGGTGATGTCGACGGCGAATGGGAAATCCAGTTCGATCTCCGCCGAGCCTGTATTGGCACTGGAGGTGATCTCTTCCAGATAGGGAATGTTGCGCAGGAATTCCTCCTGCTCGATGAGAATCTCCTTTTCTATATCCTGCGGGGTCGCGCCCGGCCAACTGGTCTGAACCGTAATGGTCCGGGTTTCCAGGTCGGGGATCATCTGTACAGGAATTCGCAGCGCTGCGATCACGCCCAGTACGCAGATGATCAGTACGCTGACGGTGACCAGGATCCCGTGTCGAACTATCTGCTCGAACATGCCCTCAGCGCTCCGAGTCGATGATGTTTACCTGCTGATCTTCGCGCAATGCTTCGTTGCCTCGGGTGACTACTTCCAGGCCAGTCTCCAGGCCGGAGATGATCTCGACCTGGCCATCGAAGCTCAGCCCCGGTTGCACCTGTCGCTCGGTGACTGTGGCGCTATTATCCTCCCCAGCGCGCTTGATGACCCAGGTAGTGACCCGACCATCCGGGTATCTCAGCAATGCATCTCGATTGACGACTACCCCCCGTTCTCCGTTAGCCAGCCTGAGCGTGGCATCCACTGACATCCCGGCAATCAGCATGGGCGGACTGCTGTCTTCATTCAGTGCAACCCTGAGAAGAAATGTACGGGCACTGTCACTGCTCTGGGGCACTTTGTGCGCCACTTGGCCCGAGAAGCTCTGGTCTGGGTATGCGTCAAAGCGCAAAGTAACCGCAGCGTCTTTTTGAATCATGGGATAGAAACGCTGGGGCACCTGAAAGTCGGCGCGAAGTGGCGCGGTAGAAATGATTTGCAGCAGTCCGGTACCAGGGTCGACCCACTCACCGATTTCCACCAGTTTCTGGCTCAGTGTTCCGGGGAACGGCACTGTTACCTTGTGGCGGCGCAGCTCTGCTTCGCGTTGCCTGATCTCGGCCTCGGCCACAGCCAGGGCTGCGCGCTCGACCTCTACAAGCGATTGACGGGTGCGAATCTCGCTTGCAGCAATGTTGCGCGAGCCCAGGGCCTGAGCTTCAGAGAGGCGGCGTTCGCTATCTGCCACTCGCTCACGGACGCTGGATGTGGCTGCTCGTGCCCGCTGCAGTGCTATTTCGGCTAATTCAGGGTTAAGTTCGAGAAGCGTGTCGCCCGCCTCAAGCTTGTCACCTATGTCCACTTCAAGACTGCTTATCAGTCCTGCTACTTCCGCAGACAGGGTTGCGATTCGGGCGGCGGAAAGCGTTCCGGTCAAGGGCACTTCGTTGACCAACTCCCTTTCACGAACCTCTTCGGTGACTACTCGCGCTCCTCGTTCTACATCCTGGGCCAAGGCAACCGAAGAAAAAGAGCTACCTGACAAGCATGCTAAAGCGATGAAAGACTTCCAGGTCCAGGATCGTGCGCCTACTGTCAGGTTCATGGGCAAAAGGTCCGTTATAAATCAAAAAATCAGGATACACGTGCCCTCTGACCGCGCAACCGCAAGGGCTGGAACAGAAACGTTGTGAAGTAACTTTGTGTGCATCGCTACGCTGGTATGGAACTGATTGCCTTTATTGTCATCTCAGTTAGATAGCAATCGCTTGCTGGGACCAGTAAGCGGTTTTCGATATGACCGACCTTCAGGAGAACGAAATGGATACGCAGCACAAGAATATGCAGATACTTTTCGAGCAGTTGGGAATGGATGGAGACGACGCCAGTATCGAAGCATTTATTGCCGACCATTATCCCCTGTCAAAGGACATTAAACTGTCCGAGGCGTCATTCTGGACTCCCAGTCAGGCCGCTTTTCTCAAGGAAGAGATTGTAGAAGATGCCGAGTGGGCACCCGTTGTTGATGAGCTGAACGCGCGACTTCACGAGAATGCATCCCCTCGATAAGAGCCCGACGCCGGGCGAATGACCGCTCGGCGGAGCGATGTAATCGCTGACGACACGAATACACACGATTTTAGGAAAGCACAACGCGGGGTCGATGTCATAATTGGGGGTGAACTCAAGATCAGCGGAACCACCGCCCAAGGACCTTGCCAATGACCATTGCCGAACAATTTCATGCCTCCGGGACTGCTCTACTACAGAGGACTCCGGCCCTTGACGGCCAAAACCCGGAAAGCAAACGGGCCGAGATAGCTGACTACTACAACGCGGTCTCGGACCGTTACGAGTCCCTTTTCCAAACCCTGGCGTGTGATGAGGCCTACTATAAAAAGGCCATTCCACTGCGCCACCCCCTGATTTTCTATTACGGCCATACCGCTACTTTTTTCGTCAACAAGCTGGTGCTCGCCAAGTTGCTGCCAGAGCGCATAGATCCTCGCCTTGAGTCGATCTTTGCGGTGGGTGTGGATGAAATGAGCTGGGACGATCTCGACGAGACTCACTATGAGTGGCCCAGCGTTGCCGAGGTGAAGGCCTACCGTGAGAAGGTGCGGGCTGCCGTATTGAATCTGATTCATACCTTGCCACTGCAGTTGCCCATTACCTGGAGCGGTTCATGGTGGCCAATCATCATGGGTATAGAGCACGAGCTCATTCACCTGGAAACCTCTACCGTGTTGATTCGCCAGCATCGACTTGAGTACCTGCGTGGCGATGCTGACTGGGCTCCTTCAGGTGAGCATGGTCCAGCGCCGGTCAACGAGCTGTTGACCGTCGCTGGCGGGTCAGTAAGCCTTGGCAAACCCCGTGATGCAATCAGCTACGGCTGGGATAACGAGTACGGTCATCGGGAAGTCGAGCTGGAGGAATTCAAGGCAAGCAAGTACCTGGTGTCCAATGGCGAGTTTCTCGAATTTGTCGAAGCCGGCGGTTATCAAAATGATGCATTTTGGGACGCGGAGGGCACCCAGTGGAAACAGTTTGCCCAGGCGGCTCACCCCACCTTCTGGATTCCCGGTGCCCAATGGCACTTGAGACTGATGACAGAAGAAGTGGATATGCGCTGGGACTGGCCGGCAGAGGTGAACTATCACGAAGCCAAGGCATTCTTTAACTGGAAGGCCGAGCAGAGCGGTAAGCCTGTACGCCTTCCCACCGAAGATGAGTGGTATCGACTTTACGATGTTGCCCAGCCCGGTGAAGTTCCGAGCGATGGTCCTGCGTCAGCTAATCTGCAACTCGATCATGGTGCATCCTCGTGTCCGGTTAACCGTTTTGCCCACGGCGAATTCTTTGATGTGGTGGGTAACGTGTGGCAGTGGACCGAGACACCCATGTATCCCTATGACGGATTCGAAGTTCATCCTCTGTACGACGATTTCACGACGCCGACATTCGATAATCAACATAATCTGATCAAGGGCGGATCCTGGGTCTCCTGTGGCAACGAAACGTTGCGCAGCGCCCGTTATGCTTTCCGCCGTCACTTTTTCCAGCACGCGGGGTTTCGTTACGTGTCCAGTCATGCCAAAGCAAAAGAGCCTAATGCCTATTACGAAAGCGACCGGCAGATGTCGGAATACGCCGAGTTTCATTACGGTGATACCTGGTTCAACGTGCCTAATTTCCCGGCAGCAGTAGCGCAGCTGTGTATTGAAGCCATGGGTGAACGCCCTGCACAAAGTGCGCTGGATCTGGGCTGTGCATCTGGTCGGGCCACCTTTGAACTGGCACGGCATTTCGATCAGGTCACCGGTATCGATTTCTCGGCCCGCTTTGTCAGTCAGGGAGTTGAGATGGCAGAGCAGGGTGTGCTGCGCTACACGCTTACCGAAGAAGGCGACCTGGTGTCCTATCGCACTGCCACGCTTGAGCAGCATGGACTGGAGAACACCACAGACAAAGTCTCGTTTTTCCAGGGTGATGCCTGCAATCTCAAGCCGCAACTGACCGGCTACGATCTGATAATGGCCGTCAATCTTATAGACCGTCTGTATAATCCTGGGCAGTTCCTGGGTCAGGTCCACCAGCGTATCAACCTCGGCGGGTTGCTGGTAGTCGCCTCACCCTACACCTGGCTGGAGGAGCATACGCCGAAAGAACAATGGATCGGCGGATACAAGAAGGATGGAGAAAGCTACACGACACTGGATGGTTTGCGCGACATACTGGGCGACCATTTTGTGCAGATAGGTGATCCGCGCAAACTGGAATTTGTGATTCGTGAAACGCAGCACAAATTCCAGCACAGCTTCTCCGAGGTCACCGTCTGGGAAAGAATCCGCTGAGCTGCAGGCTTGCTGCTCGGCAGCCATAACGGCAACGCAAGGGAGAGCAATACTGTGGCGGTTAAGGCAGCAATCGATTTCGATTTTGATCGGCAGATAGAGCGCAGCAATACCAATTCGGTAAAATTTGATGCGCTCAAGGCGGTGTTCGGCAGTGAGGATGTATTGCCGATGTGGGTGGCAGATACAGATTTTGCTGCGCCTGAGGCAGTGGTTCAGGCATTGGTAGAGCGGGCGCAGCATCCCGTATATGGCTACTCGCTATATCCCGACGGTCTTTATGAGTCGATGATCGATTGGTTCGCAGAGCGCCACAGCTGGAGGATAGATCGCGATTGGATCATGATCGCGCCTGGTGTGGTTCCCTCCCTCCACGCAGTGGCAATGGCCTTTGCCGCGCCGGGTGAGGGTATTGTTGTGCAGCCGCCTGTTTACCCGCCATTTTTTGCAGCAGCGGCAAAAACGGGTCGCTCGTTGGTGATCAACCCCTTGGTTCACCGTGATGGTGAATACACCATGGACCTTGAACAACTCGAACGCTGCGCGTCACAGGCGCGCATCCTTGCTCTGTGCTCCCCGCACAATCCAGCAGGTCGGGTATGGCGCGAAAGCGAACTGCAGGACATGCTCGAAATTGCTCGACGGCACAACCTGCTGATACTTTCCGATGACATCCACTGTGATCTGACCTTCCCCGGCCACAGGCATACCATGCTGGCTTCGCTGGCTACCGAGCAAGACCAGATCATTACCGCAGTTGCACCCAGCAAGACTTTCAATATTGCCGGTATGGGGCTCTCGGCTCTGGTTGTTCCTGATCCTGCACACCGGCAAGCGTTAAAGACCACATTTGAAGCGATGCATATCGAACCTGCCAATCCCTTCAGTATTGTCGCCTTTGAGGCTGCCTACCGGCACGGCGGTCCCTGGCTGGATGCGCTGCTCGAATATCTGCAGGGTAACGTGCAACTGGTCAGCCGCTATCTTGCAGCGCACCTTCCCGAGATTCGTATGGATGAACCCGAGGGCACTTATCTGCTCTGGCTCGACTGCAGCCGTCTGGGTATGAGCGACGCCGAACTGAAATCCTTTTTCATTCACCAGGCACGAGTCGGAATGAACCCCGGCACAAGCTTCGGCGATGCTGGTAGTGGTTACATGCGTCTGAACATTGGTACGCAGCGGGCTGTTGTGCAGGAAGCACTGGAGCGTATTGCACTCGCTGTGCGCACACTGAAAAACCGCTGAGAGCTGACGTCTCAACGCCGCCCTGACGGTTGTGCCGCACCAAACTGCAGATGTGCCAGTCGTGCATACAGCGGGTTGCTTTCAATCAACTCGTTGTGTGTCCCCAGCGCAACAAGCTTTCCACCGTCAACCACGGCAATCCGGTCTGCATGCTTTACCGTGGCCAGTCTGTGGGCAATTACCAGTGTGGTCCGTCCCTTCATGAGTTGGGGCAGCGCTTGCTGGATAAGGTGCTCGCTCTGGGCGTCCAGGGCACTGGTGGCTTCGTCCAGCAGCAGGATGGGCGCATCGGTGAGCAAGGCGCGCGCAATCGCCAGGCGTTGCTTCTGGCCTCCGGACAGGCCCAGTCCCGCGTCGCCCAGGTGCGTGTCGTAGCCCTGCGGCATCTGTTGAATGAATTCATCAGCATGCGCCGCGCGTGCCGCGGCCATGACCTCGGAAAGGTCAGCCTCTGGACGCCCGTAGCGGATGTTTTCTGCCACGCTGCCGTGAAACAGTGCAGGAGTCTGTGAGACCAGAGCAAAGCAATGACGTAGATCAAGGGGATCAAGTTGGCGGATATCGCACCCTTCAAGGGTGATGCGGCCTGCCGATGGATCAAAAAAACGTAGCAGGAGATCAAACAGAGTGGATTTACCCGCGCCTGATGGACCAACCAGTGCCAGGGTTTCACCCGGGGTTACCTGCAGGCTGAAATGGTCGATCGCATTTACCTCTGGCCGGCCAGGATAGGCGAAGCTCAGGTCATCGAACCCAATATTGCCCAGCACCGCGGCAGGTAAATGGCAGCGCTCGCTTTCAGGTGGCGGAGCAATTTCGCTTTCGGTGCGCAGTAGTTCGGCGATCCGCGCTCCTGCACCGGCTGCACGTTGCAGCTCACCGATTACTTCGCTGAGGGCCCCGGCTGAAACGCCGACAATCAGGCTGTAGAAAACAAACGCTGCCAGTTCGCCACCAGTTATGCGACCGGCGATTACGTCCATTCCTCCTACCCAGAGCATGATACCGATCGCGCCCAGCACCAGTAGAATGACCACGAAGGTTAGCCAGGCACGCTGGCGAATCCGGTGGCGAGCAACCTGGAAGGCCTCCTCAACGACACCTGAGAAGTGGGCTTTGTCCTGGGACTGGTGGTTATAGGCCTGGACTGTCTTGATTTGCCCGAGTATTTCTCCCACATAGCTACCCACATCAGCTACCCGATCCTGGCTCAGGCGCGACAAAGCGCGTACCCGTCGGCCAAAAAACAGGATTGGCGCTATCACCAGGGGGATGGCAAGCATCACGATGCTGGTCAGTTTCGGGTTGGTGATGAATAGCAGTATGACGCCGCCTAGCAACATCAGCGCGTTACGCAGGGCGATGGAGACGGTGGAGCCGATTACTGATTGGAGTACGGTCGTATCTGCGGTCAGGCGCGACTGGATTTCAAGTCCACGGTTGCTCTCATAAAACCCCGGATGTAGCTCGACCAGATGATCAAAAACCTGGCTGCGTATGTCTGCGACGACTCGCTCACCGATCCACGACACCAGGTAGAAACGTGCGAAAGTCCCGATAGCCAGTGCCAGAATCAACACCGCAAAGATTGCGACGGACTGGTTGAGCAGCTCCGGTGATCGGGTTGCGAAGCCCTGGTCCACGAGCAGACGCAAACCTTGACCCAGCGAAAGGGTAATGGCTGCGGTAAAGGTCAGGGCCAACATGGCCCCGAGAACCTGCCAGCGGTAGGGCGCAATAAACCATCTGGCTAATGACAGGGCTTTTCGGGTTGAGGCAGGGGCTGAGTTCATGGCATGTCCGGTCGAGCTCGTAGGTTGCCTATGGTACTCTTGCCGGCGTTTTTTTCTCGACTATTCAGCCCTGGAACTCTTTCTGATGAGCTCACGAAATATCTGGACCCACAAAGGCACTTTTTTGCTCGCCGCCGTCGGCTCGGCGGTCGGCCTGGGCAACCTCTGGCGCTTCCCTTATCTGGCAGGTGAAAACGGTGGTGGTGCCTTTATTCTGGTCTACGCCGTAACCATCGCGATGGTCGGTATTCCGATTCTGATCGCCGAGACTCTGCTTGGCCGCTCCAGTCGTAGAAGTCCGATTCTGGGCATGCAACATCTTACCGAGAGCCACGGTACCAGCCGAGGCTGGAGGACGATTGGCTGGATGGGGGCAGTTGCCGCCTTTCTTATCCTAAGCTTCTATTCAGTTATCGCCGGTTGGGCAATTCACTACACGCTGCAGATGTTTTCCGGTGCCCTGGCTGGGGCAGACGCCACTGAGATTGGCGCATCCTTTGATACTTTGCTGGCTTCTCCGGGATTGCTGATCACCTACCACACCCTGTTCATCGCTGCCTCGGGCCTGATTGTCGGCATGGGTGTACACCGGGGTATCGAGGGCGGTCTGCGCTTCATGATGCCGGCACTCTTTCTGATTCTGCTGGTTGTACTCGGGTACGGGGTAATGGTTGGCGATGCAGGTGCTGCATTGAGCTTCCTGTTCACTTTCAATCTTGCCGATCTGACCCTGGAGGGATGGCTGGAAGCCATGGGGCAATCGTTTTTCACCCTGAGTCTGGGTATGGGCGCCATCATGGCCTACGGCGCTTACATGTCTGACGAGGCCTCGCTTACCCGTACCGCTATCGCCATCGCCCTGGTCGACACAATGATTGCTCTCATGGCCGGCGTCGCGATCTTTGCCCTGGTATTTGGCAGTGGTCTGGAGGCGGGGCAGGGGCCGGGTCTGATGTTCGTAACCCTGCCTATAGCATTCGCCGAACTACCGGGCGGTTCATTTCTGGGAGGTGTGTTCTTCATACTGGTTATCGGAGCAGCGCTGACCTCAGCCATTTCATTAATCGAGCCGGTCGCAGCCTGGCTGGTTGAGGGTTTTGGGTTCAGTCGTCCGCTGGCCGTTCTGATAATGGTAGTTGCTTGCTGGCTGCTCGGACTGCTGACGGTGTTCAGCTTCAACATCTGGTCGGAGGGCACGATTACCCATGAGTTATTTGGCCGCTCACCCTTCGATGTGCTGGAATTCATCACCAATATTCTGATGCCGTTGGGCGGATTGCTGATTGCCTTGTTTGCCGGTTGGGCACTGACTCGTGAGCAGGTCATGGCACAGATGGCGACCAATGCAAGCTGGTTTGCGGTATGGCAATTTCTTGTGCGCTTTGTCGCGCCGACTGCGGTTGCCTTTGTATTTCTGCGCACCATTCCGCAAATAGAAGGCAACGTGGTGCCCGCAGTACTTGCCTTGCTGATGATTGTTGCCTTCACCGCTGGACGGACCTTCCTGGTCCGCCGCTGATCCCAGTGCCGGACAGGCTCTTTGTCTGTCCGGCTTTGCAGTCACACCCCCAGGGCCCTTTGCTGCAACACTGTGTTTCCGGCAGTTGTGGCCGATTTCTGGCATCATGACCTGCTACGCACCGGAATCTTCCGCCGTCGCTAATCGGAACACGTCATGCCCTTCAACATACTGCTCATCCTTGGTGGGCTCAGTGCCTTCGGCCCCCTGGCGATTGATCTTTATCTGCCCGCCTTTCCAGCCATGGCTGAGTCCTTTGGTACGGATATAGAGCATATTCAACTGAGCATGTCGGTCTACTTTCTGGGCCTGGCCTCAGGACAGATTTTTTATGGACCGTTGGCCGATCGTTTTGGTCGGCGTAAACCGCTGCTCTTTGGTATCGGTCTTTTTGCCCTTGCCTCCCTGGCCTGCGCTCTTGCTCCAACACTGGAGTGGCTGCTGGCTGCCCGTTTCGCCCAGGCACTTGGTGGCTGTGCAGGCATGGTTGTAACCCGTGCCGTGGTTCGCGACCTGTGCAAACCGATTGACGCTGCCAAGGCATTCTCGCAACTGATGCTGGTTATGGGCGTTGCCCCCATTCTGGCTCCATTAGGCGGTGGCTTGCTGCTCAAGCTTGGTGGATGGCCATTGATCTTTCTTTTTCTTGCGGTCTTTTCAGCACTTTTTGCGTTTGCCGTATTCTTCGGCCTGCGCGAGACCCTTTCCAATCTTCAGCCGCCTGCGGCGCTTTCCAGTGCCTTTGGCAGATATCTGCAACTGCTGCGCGAGCCAGTGTTCATGTTCCATGCGCTGACGGGGGGCATAGCGATATCGGGTATGTTCGCCTATATCGCTGGTTCGCCCTTTATCATTATCGAGCTATACGGCGTACCCGCGGAGCATTTTGGTTGGTTCTTCGGTGCCATTGCTGCTGGTTTCATCCTGTTTGCCCAGTTCAACAGTCGCATGCTCCGGCGCCGGCCGCCCGTTAAGCTTTTACAGCGCACTACGCTTATCTATCTGGTGTGTACATTCTGGTTGCTGGGTACGGCTCTCTGGCAGCCTGATGCGCTCTGGCCTTTGTTGTTGCCATTATTCGGCAGTGTTGCGGTCGTGGCGTTGGTGCTACCCAACTCTTCGGCGTGCGCCATGGCGGGGCACGGGCATCAGGCTGGTGTGGCTTCGGCGTTGATGGGAACCATGCAGTTCATCATCGCCGGTATTACCTCAGCGCTGGTGGGTGTTCTGCACAATGGTACTGCGGTGCCAATGGCAGGGGTGATGGCCGCCTGTGGAGTCCTGGTGGTTCTTATGGCGCGCCAGGCACGTCGGGCAGGCGGGCTGGATTTCTAGCGCACTACCCGATAGCTGCCCAGCGGTCGGGTCAGGCCAACACGATCAAAATACTCAAGGACAGCCACACTGTGGTTGCGGCCAATACCGCTGCGATCACGAAAGTCTGCCGTGGAAATATGACCATCATGATGGTCTGCTGCCAGACGTCTCGCGTCATCGAACAGCCGGTCAGCATCGGCGGGCAGCAGATAGCGGTTTCGGGCTACGTAAACCAGCAGCCCTGCGATGCTGAGTCGGTCCAGCCAGGCCACTAGTTCATGCTTGTCGACTGCCAGCTGAGTGACAAGATCCCCTATCACCGGTGGACGGGGGCTGCAGTCTAGAAATGTGCGATGTACCCGGTCAAACCATTCAAGTAGCTGCGCCGCGGGCTTTGGCTCATGGGTCAGCAGGTGCAGACAAGGCCCGGTCTGCCGCAGGCGGCGCTTGTCCAGCTCCTGACGCAGTATTACCGCCAGTACTCGGCTATCTGCTGCCAGAGCCAGTTGTTCGGCCAATTGCGGCCGAGTAGGACCCAGCAGTTCAGGGCAGGTCTGGTGATACTGGGTAACCATGGCTAAAGCTTGCTCAGACAGATTATCCAGGGCTGAACGACGCCACATCCAGTCCCCAATCTGCAGCCTGTCCCGGTAAGTTGACGAAACAGCCTCTAGCCCGCGGCTGAGCGTGAATCGCTGGATATCGACACCTTCTGGTTGAACGTCGAGCATGGCCTCCAGTGCCTGATGGCTATCGACATTATCCATGGCTTTGATGACGGCAAGACGCTCAGGTTTCTGACGACCGCGCTGGGGAGCAAAGGGATCGACGATCACGCCACTGCCCAGCAGCGTTCTTGAGGCAGGATCGCGAACAATGAAGTGATCTCCGTGAAAGCAGCACAATGGCCGCTCCAGAACCCATTGACCGTAGCTGACGGAAGACTCCAATCCCTTTAGCGGCACCAATCTAGCGTTTACAACGGCGCTGCCGATATGCAGTTGTACGTTACCTCGCAGGCTCTGCTCCTTGAGACAGAGTCGTGCATCAAACCTGTTGGTAGGAGCCCTTGTTCCCTTGGCCAGAAGCTGGCTGCCGCGCCCGAAGGCAGCGTCTTCGAGGTCGCCGCTCAGGTTGATGGCGCAACGTTGGCCGGCAAGTGCCCGTTCTGCCTCCTGGTGATGAATCTGAATACCCCGAACGCGGACTAGTGCGCCGTTATCGGAAAGCTGCAGCGAGTCGCCGACTTGAATCTGACCGCCGAGCAAGGTGCCGGTGACAACCGAACCCAGACCCGGCTGCTTGAAGTGACGGTCGACGATCAGACGAGCTTGTCCAATGGGGTCCGGCTTCGGCGTAGAGGATGCCCACAATTGTAATTGCCCTTGGATCGCCTCCACTCCGGTACCGAGCAGGCTATCGACCCGAAAGCATACTGGATCACGGGCGCCTTGCTTTTGAACGAGACCCAGAACGTCCTGCTCGATTATCTGCATCTGTTCAGGTGTGGCCAGAGCGCTTTTGCTGATTACAACCATGACTTGCGGGATGTTCAGCAGCCCGATCAGCTCAATGTGCTCATGTGTTTGCGGCATCACGCCGTCGTCTGCGGCGACAACCAGCATCATTGCATCTACACAGCCGATGCCGGCGAGCAGGGTTCGCATGAATTTTTCATGGCCGGGCACATCGACAAAATCGATGCTTTGTTCCGGGGTGCCTGAAAGATAGGCGTAACCCAACTCAATACTGATACCGCGGCGCCGTTCCTCCTCAGTACGGTCTGTGTGCTGTCCAGTCAGTGCCTTGATCAGCGCTGTCTTGCCATGATCCACATGGCCGGCAGTGGCAACAATCATGTCGTCGTATCGCGGGCAAGCTGCTCGAGCAGTTGTTGTTCCTCATCCAGGCATCGAAGGTCGATGAGCAGACGGTTGTCGTGAATCCGACCAATCACAGGTATTGGCATATTCAGCAGGGCGCGCTGCAGTATCAGCAGTTGGCGGTTAGCCGAACGAGCAGGACCGCTGGGTGTGAACGCAATCGCCTCACTGGGTAATCTTTCGATCGGTAGTGAGCCACTGCCAATCTGCCCCATGACCTCTATCCTGCTTACGGTAGCCCGGTCGCGTGCCCACTGGCGCATGGCGGGAAGCAGGCGCTGGGCCTGGTCGGCAATATCAGCGTGGGGGCGGCTCAACCAGCGCAGGGCAGGCAGGCGCTTTGCCAGGGTTTCGGGGCTTGCATAGAGACGCAGCACGGCCTCGAGCGCCGCCAGGGTGACCTTGTCGCAGCGCAGCGCACGTTTGAGCGGGTTCTTTTTCAGCTTTTCGATAAGGCTGCGTTTACCAACGATAATCCCCGCCTGGGGCCCGCCGAGCAGTTTGTCGCCACTGAAGGTTACCAGATCGGCACCGGCACTCAGGCTGTCCATCGGTGTTGGCTCATAGGGCAGGCCCCACTGGCGCATGTCGATCAGGCTGCCACTACCAAGGTCCACGGCGTATGGCAGACCGTGGGCATGGGCGCTGTCGGCGAGTTCGCGCTCGGCGACGCTGGCAGTAAATCCCTGAATGACATAGTTGCTGGTATGGATGGTCATCAACATGCCTGTTCGGGAGCTTATTGCTTCATCATAGTCACGTCGGTGTGTGCGATTGGTGGTGCCCACTTCATGCAGTTTCGCCTGTGCACGACGCATGATGTCAGGGACTCGAAATGCGCCGCCGATCTCTACCAACTCCCCCCGTGAGACCAGCACTTCCTTGCCCTTGGCAAGGGTGTTGAGGGTTAAAAGCACCGCTGCCGCGTTATTGTTGACCACGGTTGCTGCTTCGGCGCCGGTCAGGCGACATAGCCAGGCCTCTACGTGACTGTCTCGGTCTCCGCGCTTGCCCCTGTCCAGATCGAATTCCAGATTGCTCGCACCCCGAGCCACATCGCACATGGCCTGTATGGCTTCCTCGGGAAGTGGCGCACGGCCCAGATTGGTATGCAGCACGGTCCCGGTAAGATTAAACACTTTGCGCAATGAGGGTGAGAGGTAGGCATGCAGCTCTCTCTCGATGTCCGCGGTGAAACTGTCTGGTTCACAGGGCTGTCTGGCAGTGCGTAACCTGTCCAGCTGATGGTTGACCAGACGCTTTACCAATGTCAGGCCATGTTGTTCTGCCAGCACGCGGATAAGGGGCCAGTTGAGTATCTGGTCCATGGCGGGGAGGGTGCGGCGGGTATCCAGCTCGGTGGTTAACACGGTGGAATGAGCCTCGTGATCGGTGAAAGAAGAGCTTCGGCTGAAGGCACCTTGGTACGGTGCCAATCAGCCTAAACTCCAGACGGGCAGGGCCCGCCACGATCACGCGCCTTGCAACGTCAATGCCTGCAGAATGTTATCCAGTGCCTGGTCTGCCAACGACCTGAGCTCATCATCGGTACGGTCCTGAATCGGGTGTTGAACGAAGACCATCTTCGGCTCCATACCCAATGCCTTGGACTGCATTTTTGCAGCATCGATGAACTCGGTAGAGGCTATGCCAACACCGGGGATCTGTCTGCCTTCCAGGTCGCCTATATCATGCATACAGCACGAGGTACAGGAACCTCAGTCGGCCAGCCCTTCTACCAGCACATCACACTCACTGGCGATCTGTTGTTTCAGATCCGTGGGTGCGATGCGCGCAAAGGTGGGCTTGCGATAGCGTTTAACCTCGATACCGCGCTCACTGAGCAGCTCGTCCAGACGATCCAGCAACACGTTGCCGCGTGCCTTGGAAATGTCCAGTAGGCCGACAGTCAGGCCGTCGAGCGTAGCCGGCCGGGTCGATAGACTTCGGCTTGCCGCAGAGCGCTCGGCGGTCGGGTCGAGCAGTACGGTTGGCGATGTCATGCCAATACCTCCTTGCTAACCGGGGTGGAGCCGGTTGGGCCAGAAGCAGCCCAGCCAGCGATTACAGCGGAAAACAGACCGGCCGGGCCACCGGCGCGCACGATCAGTAATCCACCAGGTCGAAACTTGGGTAGATCAGCACCGGCAAAATTTTCCGGCATGCCTTCAGTAATATCCTGGGCACCCATTACCAGGTCCTTGCCCGGCAGGGTCAACAGCTTGCCCAGCTCTTCATACAGGCGGGCCTTGCTCCAGCCTGCATCGGTGAAGACTCGGCAGTGCTCTGGTGAAACCACCAGCATTGCATCACCGTGCATGACAAGTTTGTGATGGTCGACCGAGCGCAGCGACAGCGCAAAGCTTCGTGCCAGAGATTCGGGCGTGCGGGATTTCTGGTCAACTATGGCCTGCACACCTTCCGCGGCGAATAGAGTCACCACTGATTGGTCTGAGGTAAAACCCCGTTCCACTGCCAATGACTCCCAGTCACTGTCTTCCGCTTCGGCAAAGCAGAAGGTGTATTTGCCCGGGGTGCCCATGGTGGCGCGATCGATTTCGCCGGGGCGGCCGCCTCCGACGTTGCGTACGACCAGTTGCAGGGCTCGGCCAATACTGGCATTGGCGCGGTTGCCCTGACCCAGGCAGTTGACGCCGGAGTTCATGCCCACCCGCTTGGCGGCGGGACCGTTCACCAGCACCAGTGGACTTGCAAACATCGTGGTACAGAGCAGACCATGCATGCCGAACTCGTCGATCAGGGCTGCTTCAACTGCCGCCAGCACCAAAGGCATGTATTCGGGTTTACAACCGGCCATGACAGCATTGATAGCGACCTTTTCCACGGTGCAGGGGACCAGATCAGGAGGCATCAATCCCAGCACGTCATCAGGTTTGCGCGAGGTACCCTGAAGCATGCGATAGACGCGCTCGGGGGTAGGCGGGACAACGGGCAAGCCGTCGCTCCAGCCCCGTTCGTGGCAGGCCTCGATCGGATCTTCGCTGTCACCTATTTCTATTTCTCGGGAACTGAATTTGATCGCACCAAAGCGAATGGCAAGCCTGTCCGCAATGCCAGGGTCCTGGGTCTTGGAACCGCAGCCCGGTCTTGATGCCGGTAGCTCGGCACCAAGCCCGGTAAGTCCGGTGAGCTTCTCCCAGTCTTCGCGAAACCAGCCGTAAGTGCGCTCGACTTCGTCTCCCTTTTCACGCTTGATCAATGTGGGAACAATTTCGCAGCCCAGTTGCCAGGACCATTCCAGGGTGTCGTCAGCGATTTGCTCTCCCTGGCCCACATCGAAATCGGCGGTATCCTGCACAATCACTGTGAGGGGAAGTGATCCACTGGCTAATTGGGTGAGCACAGGTTCGATCAGGGCGCAGGTAGGACATGCGCGCTTGAGTATGACAATGAGTCCATCAGGTAGTGTTTGCATACGTGAGTTTTAGCAGCTTATGGCTGCCAGGCAAGCACTATCATCAGGTTTTATGGGGTGAGGCCGTTGTCGCATATCGAGACAAATAACCTCGACGCTTTTTGTGCAAGCAAGGTCGTTTGTCCGATTGTCCGTTCTAAATGGCTATGCTCGGTTGCGGCTGGAGACCTCCAGTGGAATTGTCCGAGAGTAAAGCCGACAGACGGACGTCGGCGCCAAGCACGTAGCGTAATCGACCTTCCTTGTCGAACACCGGCGTAGAGAGGGTGAAGCAAAATGCGTCGGTCGCAGATGATCTGTACACAGGGCTGATGTGCGCTACGAGTTTTTCCTTGGCCGCGCGGAACCAGGGACGCGTCGACCAGTTTTTGCCACGCACGCTGTCTTTTGCCGGTAGTAGATCTGCGGCCAGAACGTTCTCGCTAACCTGTATGCCATCGGCACCTACGAGGTACAACAGTTCGAGGCGGTTGTCACGGGCGATGCACTGCTGCATTGCACGCTCAGCTTCACGGATACTAGCGCCCATGGAGGGCTCCGCGGCCAGGGCGGTGACGCTTTCCAGGATTTGTTGATGAATACCTAGCTGAAAGTCGCCAAGACCCTCCAAAAGTCTGTCGCTTTCATTACGCACAGCGTCGCTGTGTTCACGTACTTCAGTGGCACCGCGCTGCAGCTCGCTCGCAACGTCAGCCACATTTTGTACGTCCCGACTCACAGAACGCACGGCTGCGCCTATTTGCTCAGTCCCGCTAGCCATGCCGGCAACGCGTTGATCCAACTGCTCCATGGCACCCGTTGCCTGAATCAGCCCCTTGTCTACCCGCTGTATGCCTTCTCGTCCATCAGCAACTGCCAGGTGCATGCTTGCACCCGCATCGTTTAAACGCTGCATACTGGACCGAAATCCGTCGATAATCTGGCTGACCTGGTTGGTGGCTTCAGTGGTATTTCCGGCCAGACGTCTGACCTCGTCTGCAACCACCGCAAAGCCTCGACCGAGCTCGCCGGCACGAGCGGCTTCTATGGCTGCATTCAATGCCAGCAGATTGGTTTGCTGGGAAATGGTCGCGATCATGCTGATGACCTGATTGACTTCCTCTATCTGCTTGCCGAGCTGAATGATTTCGCTAGCAAGTTGTTCCTCTGTATTCTGAATTGTCTCCACTTGTTTTAATACCAGCTGGCTGTCTCCGGTGCAGTCCTTGAGCTGAACTGTGACATCCCTGGAAAGATCAGCGACCGCAGTGGCACCCGGGACCAGCTCTGCTTCGAGGCTGGCGCTGATCTCCTCGACGGCACTGGCTATCAGTTCAGAGGATTGCGCCAGTTGTTCGCCATGTTTTTCGGTGGTGCGGGCAATACTGGCAAGTTGCGGCGCGTGGGCGGCTATTCCGACTGCGGCATGCAGGCTCAATGTGATGCGTTGTTGGAGTTTGGCGGTGAATTGGCCAAGCTTGCCGACCAGGCCGGGTTGGGCGGGTATCTCCAGGCTCAGGTCCATGTTCTGAAACAGGCGGTCCAGCCGCTGTGTGTCATGCTTGCCGCTGCGGTTAAGGTTGAAGATGCCCATGGCTGCTCCTTGCGTTGGATATCAAAGTGATATTGCCTTTGTCTGCCAAGAGCTTTAGCAAGGAAGGTGCCAGCGGCTGGTGTCCTCCAGCGGGCGTGCGATCAGGCTTAGATCAGAGAAGCACCGGCAGATGTGCGCCATCTTCGGGCGGGGGGCGCTTAATTGGAGCGCTGAGGGTTTTTCCGGTGCCAGAACGCCTTCGGGCGGCCATGGCCGCCCGAAGGGATACTACTAGTCTGCTTCTAACCAAACATCAGGCATCGGCCCAGCGTTTGAGCACGAGGGTGGCGTTGGTACCGCCAAAACCAAAGCTGTTGGACATCACCAGGTTGGCGGCCTGATCAGCCTTTTCGCGCAGGATGGGCAGGTTACCGACGTTCTCGTCCAATTCGTCAATATTGGCAGAGGCAGTCAGGAAGTTGTCGCGCATCATGAGCAGACAGTAAATGGCTTCCTGTACGCCTGCGGCGCCCAGGGAGTGCCCACTCAGGCTCTTGGTTGAGCTGATCTTGGGTGGGTTGTCGCCAAACACTTCACGGATGGCCTTGAGTTCTGCAACATCGCCCACGGGGGTCGATGTCCCATGCGTGTTCAGGTAATCAATTTTACCATCCACGGTGGCTAGCGCCTGCTGCATGCAGCGCACGGCACCTTCGCCGCTTGGCGCAACCATATCGTAACCGTCGGAAGTAGCGCCGTAGCCGACAATCTCTGCGTAGATTTTGGCGCCGCGAGCGAGCGCATGCTCGAGCTCTTCGACCACGACCATACCGCCACCGCCAGCAATAACGAAACCGTCACGCTTGGAGTCATAGGCGCGCGAGGCCTTGTCCGGCGTCTCGTTATACTGGGTGGAAAGGGCGCCCATGGCATCGAACAGCATTGATTGGGACCAGTGTTCCTCTTCACCGCCACCGGCGAATACGATGTCCTGCTTGCCCATCTGGATCTGCTCCATCGCACTGCCGATACAGTGAGCGCTGGTAGCGCAAGCGGAAGAGATCGAGTAGTTGATTCCCTTGATCTTGAAGGGCGTGGCCAGGCAGGCAGAGACTGTGCTCCCCATGGTGCGTGGTACGCGGTAGGGTCCGATTTTTTTCACACCCTTTTCGCGCAGAATATCGATGGCTTCCATCTGATTCAGCGTGGAAGCGCCGCCGCTACCAGCAATCAGGCCGATTCGCGGGTTGCTGATCTGTTCTTCGGTAAGGCCGGCATCAGCAATTGCCTGCTGCATGGACACGTAGGCGAAGGCTGCAGCATCTCCCATGAAACGCTTGACCTTGCGGTCGATAACGGCCTCAAGATCCATATCGACGCTGCCGGAAACATGGCTGCGCAGACCCATTTCTGCATAGGAAGGATTGAAGCGGATGCCGGACTTGCCGGTTTTCAGGCTCTGGACAACGCTTTCCAGGTCCTGGCCGAGGCAGGAAACGATGCCCATACCAGTAATAACGACGCGACGCATGGTGAGTATCCTCAGAAGCTATCGGTAGAAGTAAACAAGCCTACCCGCAAACCTTCAGCGGTGTAGATTTCGCGGCCATCCACAGCCATGCTGCCGTCGGCAATGCCAAGGGTCAGGGAGCGATTGATGGTGCGTTTGATATGGATGGTGTAAGTGACCTTCTTGGCGCTGGGCAGTACCTGGCCGACAAACTTGACCTCTCCAGAACCCAGGGCACGGCCCTTACCGGCGAAGCCCAGCCAGCCGAGATGGAAACCGACCAGCTGCCACATTGCATCCAGGCCGAGGCAGCCTGGCATGACCGGATCACCCTCGAAGTGGCAGGCAAAAAACCAGAGGTCGGGATGAATATCCAGTTCGGCAACAATTTCGCCCTTGCCATAGCGGCCGCCCGTATCGCTAATGTGCGTAATACGATCGATCATCAGCATGTTGGGGGCGGGTAGTTGTGCGTTTCCGGGCCCGAACAGTTCGCCACGGCTGCATTGAAGCAACTCTTCCCGGTTGTACGCATTCTGTTTTGACATATTGGCTCCTGCTCATCCCCGTTCGGTGGGGCGGTATGGTTTCTGCTTGACGAGTTCAGTCTCTTCTCGTCAGCGTAAGCTAGACTGCCCGCCCGACTGGAAAGTCACAAAAAGTGCGCTACGCCGGCAGCTAAGGCGTTGAGGATACCCGCGATGACTGCCGAGAACAAAGTTTCTGTCACCTCAGCACCGCCGGGTCTGATCTGGATCAACCCTTGCCAGCCGGATTTGCATTGGCAAGGGAGGCTTGATTGGCTCAGTCCAGCTCGCCGAATTGCGCCTGAAACTGGTCGCGCAGTTCGCGTTTAAGCACTTTTCCGATTGCGCTGCGTGGCAGTTCCTCAGTGAGTATCAGACGGTTGAGACGCTGGGTCTTGCCAACGCGCTGATTGAACCACTCTCGGATACTCTCGGCCTCGGTGCTGATGCCGGGTTTGAGGACCGCATAGCCAACTGGTGTCTCGCCCCAGCTTCGCGATTGTACCCCGATGACGGTGACATCCTGCAGGTCTGGATGCTTGCGCAGTTCGAGTTCCAGGTCGCTGGGATAGATGTTGAAGCCACCCGTTATGATCATGTCTTTTCGGCGATCCATCAGGGTAAGAAAACCATCTTCGTCAAAGCGACCGACATCGCCAGTGCGAATGAAGCGCTTGCCCTCGGTATCGTACCATTCAGCTTCCGCGGTTTTTTCCGGCTTGTTCAAGTAGCCGGTCATCATTGCCGGGGAATGCCCGACAACTTCACCTACCGATCCTGGAGCCAGCTCGTTACCTTCCTCATCAATTACCCGGATGTCATGGTTTTCAAGAGGTTTGCCAACCGTGTGCAGCTTGTCAGGAAATTGATGGGCCGCGAGCATGCATGAGCCACCGCCTTCTGTCATGCCGTAGAACTCGATGAGACCGCCCGGCCAGCGCGCCAGAATGTCGGCTTTTAGTTCGGCGTGGAAGGGTGCGCTGGTGCTGAATTTCATCTGGTAGCTGGACAGGTTGTAACTATCAAAATCCTCACGTGCCATGAGCCGTTGGTACTGCACCGGCACGAGCATGGTATGGGTCACCTGATGCTGCTCTGCGAGCTTCAGATAGGCTGCACCGTCGAACTTGGCCATTAATACCACTGTGCCGCCCAGGCCCAGTGTGGGCAGGAATGAAACCAGGGTGGTGTTGGAGTATAGGGGCGTGGAAATCAGTGTGACGCAATCGGGGCCGTAGCCGAATACCAGCCCCCGCTGAATATGCGACCAACGCATTCCATGGGACTGCACAATGCCCTTGGGTTCTCCGGTGGTGCCTGAAGAATAGATGATGTTGAACGGCATCTCCGGAGTAATGGTCACTGGCTTGGGTTGGGCGTCGGCCAGCCAGGCACTGAAGCTTTCCTCGGTACGACTGTCGTCCATGCTTAGCAGGCGAACCTGTTTGTCAGCATTGACTGTCGCCAGTGCCTGATTCACGGCCTTATCGACAAACACCAGACGGGCACCTGAGTCACGGACCATGGTCATCAGGCTTTCAGGGGTCGAGGAGGGCGCTAGTGGCGCAACTACGACGCCAGCGCGCAAGGCACCGATATACAAGAGTGCATAGGCGATAGAGTTGCTGCCGCAGATCGCGATGCTGTCACCGGCGACGAGGCCGTCACGCTGCAGTGCTGTGGCCACTCGACTTGCCTGGTAATCAAGCTCGCGGAAATTGAGTTGCTTGTCTGCCTGAATGAGTGCTGGGTGTTCACCGCGCTCAATTGCATGGCGAGCGATAAGTTCGGGAAGGAGGCAAAATGGCGTTTCAAGTGTGACAGGCGTGCTTGAAGTAGCGCTCATCGATGGTCGGCCCTGTGTTGGTTGGTATGGGGATGCCTTCAGGCATGGCTATAAATAAGTAGCCGGCTAGTATCGCTTCTCTACGGGCGCTTTGACAGGCACGAAATGTCAGTCGATCAGGGACATCAATAGTTGTTCTGATCGACGCTCAGCCATGTGTCCAGGCTGCGCTGCAGGGCCTGTCGCGAGATGGGCTTGCTGAGGAAGTCCTGCATACCTGCAGCTATACAGTGCTGACGATCATCCTCAAAAGCACTGGCTGTGAGCGCAATACAGGCCAGAGGTTTGCTACCGCGGGTTTCACAGGTGGTCAGGTAACTTTTGTAAACGCTGATGCCACCAATGTCGGGCAAGTGAAGGTCCATCAGGATGATTGAAAAGTCCCGGTCTCTCTGGTTGAGCATATCCAGCGCCTGCTGACCGTTTTCCACGGTGACAACGCTATGGTTAAGAGTGCGAAGCATGCCCTCAATTACCATCTGGTTTACCGGGTTATCCTCGACCAGCAACAAGGGGCGTGGGCTGTGTATGACTTTACGCGGCTTGTAATTGATCGGTGGTGCCTGAAGCTCTGGCTCGGCAAGAGGCAGGGGGATGCCCAGCGTAAAGCAGGAGCCCTCACCCTCGACGCTACTTGCAGTCAGTTTGCCGCCCATTTTTTCAGCAAAGGTTCGAGCGATGGACAATCCCAGCCCGGTTCCACCAAAACGCCTGGAGGTGCTGTTGTCGGCCTGCCGAAAAGCATCGAACATGCTTTCCAGGGTTTGCGGTGGAATTCCGATGCCCGTGTCGCTGACGGTGCACTCGAGCCATAGATTGTCGGCAGACAGGTGTTGCCAGCTGCTGGTTACTTCAATGCTGCCCTGTTCGGTGAACTTCAGCGCGTTACCGATCAAGTTGACCAGAATCTGGCGAATACGTGTTGGATCGCCGACCACTCTTGGGCGTGACGGCTCACCATCGCATTGTACTGTCAGGCGCAGCCCCTGCTGGGCAGCGGTGTGTTCGAATATGGCAGCTGAATGGTTAATAAGGTCTGACAGGTCGAAGGGAATCTGTTCCAGCTCCAATGCGTCATGTTCTATGCGCGAGAAGTCGAGTATGTCATTGATAACTCTTAACAGATGATCGGTGGACTCGCCGGCGATCTGTACGTACTCGCTTTGCTCACTATTGAGCCTGGTGGTTTCAAGTAGCTGAAGCATACCCAGGACACCATTCATGGGTGTCCGTAGCTCATGACTCATCATGGCGAGGAATTCGGATTTCGCATTGTTAGCGGTCTCGGCCTCCTCCCTGGCAGCGGTCATCTCGGCCATGGTCCTACTTTGCTCGCTGGCAGATCGCTCCAGTGTGCTGGCAAGGGTATTGATGTTATGCATCAGCCTGCCGATTTCGTGTTGATCGCCTTCTTCAAGCCTTACCTGAAGGTTGCCTTCCTTGAGGCGTTGTACTGCCGTGCTCATTCGGGCGAGCGGCTCGGATAGGGCCTTGGCCAGGCGCAATGCAAGGAAAAGTGCGGCAATCATGACCAGTGCCGCCAGGATGAGCGCACGAAGCAGGATTTCGTGCTGTCTGCTGCTGAAGGCCTTCTCGCTCAAACCCACACGAACCTGGCCCAGATAACGGAAGCTGTCGCTGGTCCGAGGAGTGTTTTCCAGGAGAAACAGATCATTCTCAAGCTGGATTTGCTGGCGGCGGATGGCAGCGGAAAAATAGCGTATCGATTGATCTTTTGTCTCATCCAGCGTTGGCGGCAGAGCCACTAGCCGGTTTCCGTTATCGTCGAATACCTCCACACTGAGCACATGGGGGGTGTCCAGAACGCCGCTAATAAGGCTTTCCAGAGTGCTTATGTTGCCACTGATAACGCCATATTCGGCGGTTGGCGCAAGTTGTTCGGCAATCAGTTCGCCCGTCTCGCTCAGTTGCCGGTCTACGTCGTCCAGCCGTTCGGCGAGAAAATAGGTAAATACGACCAGCGCCAGTAGCACGGCAGGGAAGAGCGCGATACCTATCAAACGATTATGAATGCTGCCGCTCTGCCAGAGGCTCATCGGACGTTCTCCATTCGGGCAAGTTCTGCGGCCAGCTCGGCATCATTCGGTGGCGCAAAGCCCATGGAGCGAGCGACCTGCTGGTTACTGAGAACGGAAAAAAAGCGAGGGTATTCAAGGCTTGATGGCCTGGCAGAATGCTCAATCAGATAATCAACGCTGCGCGCCATGTCTGCCGGCGAGCTGAAAGTGGTGCTTAGGCTGCCCGCTGCGATAAAGGGAGCGCTCGGACCAATCAACACCCGGTTACGTGTATAGCTGGTCAGCAGAATGGTTTTCAGATTGTCGGCGTTGTAGATACTCTGATCATCCAGACCCATAAGTACGTCACTTCGATCAAGCGCACTGACCAGCGTGCGAGCAAGATTTTCAGGGCTGGTCAGCTCGGCCATGTTGAGCTTTACGTCATTGGCCCCGGCTGCGCTTTCCCAGCGATTGATCTGTTCCGCTTTGTTGGGACTGTGGAGTAGGGCAGCGGTGCGCAATCGCGGTATGAGCATTCTGGCCAGGCGCAGTTGACGTTCGGGTTTGGGGTTGGCCAGGACTACGCTGACGTTGGCTGGCAAGCTTTGCAACGTTGCTTCCTCAAGACCGCTCCTGCTGATGTAGGTCGCCAGGGTGGGTGTGGATTCCCCTCTTGCCAACTGCCACTCCAGGCTCGCAACCCCCATGGTGACGATGTAATCGGCCTTGACCGCCGGGCTGGATGAGTTGGAGTCGAGGTTATGCACGAGAACCTGATCTCCCGTGCGTTCGCGCACCAGCTCACTGACAAACTCTGAAGTCAGGGCCGTGCTGGCTGGCATGACGACCAGAAGCGTGTCAGCACGGGAGTACATGGCAAAGAGCCACAGCCATAACAACACCATATGGCGGCAGGTTCTCATTGCCAACGCTCCGAAACAGACGGACGCGCGTTGATCATGGCGACATTCCTTGTCCCTATCTGTCATTCGTTAACACTGCCTGTAGGCGAGGCCGTTTCAGAAATTAAGCTCAGCACTAACGTAATAATGGCTACGGTTTTCGTATAGATTTTCGGGCCAGGTAAGGCCTTCGTCATCAAGTCGATACTGCCAGGTCAATGCCAGTTCTAGGTTATTGGTAGAGCCAGCGTTGAAGCGCTTGGCTACTCGGCCGTCGAGCCGCTCGAATCGGCGCTCGTTGAGCATGTCGGCACCATAGTAGATCAAGCTGCTTTCGAACCCGGCGGGCCAGACGCGTAGCCATGCTGCCGAACCGCTGTTGCGCGCGGTCAGCCGTTGATCAAGTCTGTTTGTGGCGACAAAGTCGATATAAGCATAGGTAACACGCAGCCTGTCACGCCGGCTCATTTTCCAGTCAAGCTGCGTCTCGGCACCCTGAAAGCGACTGAAGCTATCGTTGTTGGGCACAAAATTAACAATTTGCAGCGGTTGACTGATCATGTTGCTGATCTCGTCGTAGAAAGCTTTTATGTCTACCGAGAGGGCAAGATTTGAAAAATATCCGTTGTATCCCAGTTCGTGGGAGCGCATGCGTTCTTGCTCCAGATCTCCTGGACCGCGAGCGAGAGCATAGTACTTGTCACTACCGGAAACGGGCCCGCTCAGATTGTTCGCGGTATACGTCCAGTTGGCGTTGTTTTCGTACATGTCAGGCGAACGAACTGCTTCGGAATAGACTGCACGCAAGCTGTGGGTAGGGCGCAGAAAATAATGTGCTGCCAGTCTTGGTGAAAAAGAGAAGCCGCTCAGCCTGTCTTCCTCGGCCATGGCTCCGGCATGCAGCAGCCATCGGTCATGGGGGCGATATTCAAAGTTGGCGAATAATTGACCAATCTGATTCTCGACCCGGCCATCAAAAAACGTGTCGGAGCTGGCTTCGTCATAGCGCAGGCTCCCACCAAATACTGTGCGCAGCGAGTTGGTCAGTTGCAGCGTATTCTGAACTTCCACTTCATAGCGGGTCTCGCGTAGATTCTCGTTCAGATCCCAGCAGGCTGGTTGGCCATCTCGAGCGGCCTGATGCTCGGCAACCAGGGCATCCACCAGGGGAAGCTTGTCAGCCGGCAGACCATCGTAGCGAACCAGATAATCGCTGTAGAAGGCTTGATCACCCCAGTAGCCACCGCGGTTACGCAGGATGTAATTGAGGCGGCGCGGGTATACGTTGCCCAGCTCGGCCAGCTCTCGCAGCAAGGGTGAAAATACGATGGGTGAGTCACAGGCGCGCCACTGGGCCAGGCGCTCCATATGTTGTGCGTAGGCTTTCACTTCCAGGCGGTTGGTGGGAGATAGGTCGTTCTTCCAGTGCACCTGGGCAAAGTAGTCCCTTGCTGTGGAGTCAGAATTTACCTGATGCTCAGCCATGGCGCGGTCAAACTGGAAGGATTGGTCGGAGGGTTCGGCCATCACCGTGTAATCATTTTCCAGCTGGTTACTGCCTTCCTTCGCACCCAGCTGCCATTGAAGGCTCTGCGTCGTGCTCAGGGTGGTCTCCCCCAGCAGATTGAAGGCATTCAGCCGCCTGCTGTCGCGAAAATCTTCACCGTCATCATCGAAATCAAAACCTGTGTCCTCCTTGGCGAACAGGCTCAACCGCGCAACGCTGCTCTCCATGCTGAAGCCGTGGCTGGCATACAGGTCGTTAACGCCGCGGTTACCCTGTGTGATCTTCACCTGTGTGCCCTGGCGCAATTCAGGTGGCGTTGAAATGATATTGATCACGCCCATCAGCGCGTTGGCACCATAGGCAGCGGTATTGGGTCCACGGAATACCTCAATGCGCTCAATATCTTCAATCGCAAGTGGAATGTCGGTCCAGTCCACTGTCGCCAATCCCGGCCGATAGACCGAGCGACCATCGACCAGAACCTGCATACGGCGCGCTTCGGTGGTATTGGTGCCGTGGTAATTCACATTGCTGCTGTGGCCAAGTAGATAACCGACCATCATGCCCGGTACCAGGCGCAGAATTTCGGGAATGTCACGTGCGCCGCTGGCACGGATCAGTTCCCGGTCGATAACCGTCATGCTGCCGGGAATTTCCGCGGGGGACTGCTTCAAGCGGGTTGCACTGAGAACGGAGGGCAGCTCGAGCGGCTGCAAAACGATGTCATCCATGGCAAGTGCCGGCACACTGAGAACCGCGCCGAGCAAGGGTAAGAGTCGTCTTGTCGAATAAGATGCCATTATTATGCAACCAACGTAGTCGTGTGCGGCCATATTACCTGCCATGACCGCATTTACCAGAGAACTTCGTCGGATTTTGCTGTCTAAGGCCGCCTGTGCCGCGATGTGAATTATACTGGCCACAAACCTCAGCTGAAGGAATTGGCATGACTGACAAGAAAATTTCCGTATGTGTATTGGGCGGAGGAAGTTTCGGAACCACTCTGGCCGGACTCATGGCTGCTCAGGGCGTGTCGGTTACTCTGTGGCTGCGTGACGAAAAAGTGGCTGAGCAGATTACCCTCGAGCATGAGAACAAGCGATATATGCCGGGCTTCAAGCTCGATCCTCGCCTGCAGGTAACCACCGATATGGGCGCCGCGGTGGCAGCTTCCGATATGGTTTTTCTGGCTATCCCCAGTAGTGCCTTTCGTTCGGTTCTACACGACATCGGGGCGCAATTGGCTGGCAAGGATGTGATCAGTACCACCAAGGGTATTGAGCAGCCGGGTTTTCTGATGATGAGTGAGATTGCCGAGCAGGAAGCACCGGATGCTCGGGTTGCAGTATTGTCCGGACCCAACCTCGCCAAGGAAATAGCCGCAGGCGAATTGACTGCAACAGTGGTAGCCAGTGAAGACCAGGCACTGTGCAGCAGAGTTCAGGATGTACTGGGAAGCAAGCGCCTACGCGTGTATGCGAGCCAGGATAAATACGGAGTCGAGCTGGGCGGAGCCCTGAAAAACGTATATGCGATTATCTCGGGCATGGCTGCAGCCCTGGGCATGGGCGAAAACACCAAGAGCATGCTGATCACCCGTTCCCTGGCGGAAATGAGTCGATTTGCGGTTCATATGGGGGCCAGTCCGATGACCTTCCTCGGCCTTGCTGGTGTTGGTGATCTTATCGTGACCTGCATGTCGCCCCTTTCGCGCAATTATCAGGTTGGTTATGCCTTGGGGCAGGGCCGAACGCTCGACCAGAGTGTGGCTCAGTTGGGGCAGGTTGCCGAGGGCGTAAATACCCTGAAGGTGCTAAAACAGAAATCGGATGAAGAGCAGGTCTACATGCCTCTGGTCGCTGGTTTACATGCCATATTGTTCGAGAATCAGCCCCTGGATGCGGTGATTGGCCGTTTGATGAGCGCTGAACAAAAGGATGATGTGGAATTTTCCGCATTCATGTCCTGTACACCGTTGGAAAAGGAATAAGAGATGGACGCTTTCAAACGCACGATCACATCACCGGACTATTGGTTGAGGTTGATCTATACGCTACTTCTGGCGTTGGCCTGGCAGATTGCCGAGTTGTTGCTGGTGGCGGTAACAATACTGCAACTGGTATTCAAATTGTTCAGCGGTGAGCCCGACCCACGCCTCACCGGTTTCGGTAACAGCCTCTCTCAATATGCCTGGCAAATAGGGCGATTCGTTACCTTTGCTTCCGACCAGAAACCCTGGCCATTCATGGAGTGGCCGGATCCAGAGGCCCAGTGGGTACCGGCAGCTCCTCTGGGTGAGTCAGATCCAGTCGATCCCGAAAACAAATGAAAATCTGGATTCTGCGTCATGGGCAGGCCGAGCCCATGGCAGCAAGCGATCCCTTGCGCGCATTGACTCAGCACGGTCGTGAAGAGGCAGTTAAAGTCGCGCAGCTTCTAGCAGGGGAGCCGCTGGATACTATTCTGGCGAGCCCCTACTTGCGTGCGCAGCAGACAGCTGACCAGGTTTGCCGCGCTATTTCCTATCCTCGCGCAGTCTCCACTGCTGCCTGGTTGACACCCGATGACGACCCGCGCCAAGCGCTGGATTTTCTAGCCGAGCGCACTGAACGTCATCTGCTTCTAGTAAGTCATCAGCCCTTGGTGAGTCAATTTATCAGCTTGCTCGTCGATGGCCACAAGGGGGGACACTACCCGATGCCGACGGCAGGGTTGGCCTGTATCGAAACTGATTTTCCAGCTGCCGGTATCGGGCAACTATTGATGCTGACAAGTCCCGGAGAGCTTCCCGCCTGAATCTCGAGTCTCCACACTGGCAGTTTCACTGTATCAATCCCGTCCTGTTTCGTCTTGGCAGGACCTGAACAGCGTGGGATAGTGGTTACGGGATAGGTTTATTTCAACTCGCAGTCTTATCCATAAGAAAAACAAGACAGACCGAGGTGTTGTAATGGAAGATCAGGTCAAATCGTCTGACGCTACCGCGTTGGCGGCGTTCTACCGACGCGAACGATTGCATCCGGAGAAGACCTACCTGGTTCAACCGTTGCCCGACGGTCAGGTTGAGCACTATAGCTGGGGCGAAGTAGGAACCCAGGCTCGTCGAGTTGCCGGTTACCTTGAAAGCCTCAAGCTCCCTCCGCAAAGCCACATCGCCTTGATATCCAAAAATTGCGCCCACTGGATCGTGACTGATCTGGCGATCTGGATGGCAGGCCACGTTTCCGTTCCTTTGTACCCCAACCTGACTGCCGAATCCGTACGACAGATCCTGGAGCATTCCGAGGCCCGCGCCGTGTTTGTCGGCAAGCTTGATGAATGGGACGCAATGCGGGGGGGAGTGCCGCAAAGTTTGCCAATGGTAGGACTGCCACTGGCACCGGATGATTCGAACCTCTTAACCTGGCAATCGGTACTCGACAGTCGTGATCCGATGCCGGGTTCGCCCTCCCCGGAGCCCGAACAGCTGGCGACGATCATCTATACATCAGGCACCACCGGCATGCCCAAAGGGGTAATGCTGAGCTTTCAGAACATGTACTTCTCGGCCAATAACTGTCTGCGGCTATTCAACATCAGCGATGAAGACCGTCTGCTTTCCTACCTTCCCCTATGCCATGTGGCCGAACGACAGTTTGTCGAGATCGCCTCCCTACTGGCCGGCGAAACGATCTTCTTCGCCGATACCCTCGACACCTTTCTGAGTGATATGCAGCGGGCCAGGCCAACGGTCTTTTTCGGTGTGCCGCGTATCTGGGTCAAGTTCCATCTTGGTGTTATCAGCAAGATATCCCCTCGATTGCTGGACACCTTGCTCAAGATTCCTGTTGTTGGCCGGGTTGTGGGGCGCAAGGTTCTGGAGGGGCTAGGGCTTGATCAGATACGTTACGCGGTGTGCGGCGCGGCGCCCGTGGCAGACAGCACTATGGCCTGGTATCAGAGTCTGGGATTGAGTATTGCTGAAGTCTACGGCATGACCGAGAACTGCGGTTATTCTCACTTGGGTCGCCCCAAACGCTACAAGAAAGGCTGGATCGGCCTGCCTAATCCGGGCGTCGAGTGTCGCCTCTCCGAGGAAGGAGAATTACTGGTGCGCAGCAACGGCACCATGCAGGGTTATTACAAGGAAACGGATAAAACCGCTGAAACCATCACGCCCGATGGTTTCCTGAGAACAGGCGATATCGGTGAAATAGACAACGAAGGCTATTTGCGTCTTACCGGCAGGATCAAGGATATTTTCAAGACATCAAAGGGTAAATATGTGGCTCCTGCGCCGATCGAGAATCTCCTGTCTGCCCATAGCCGGGTGGAGCAGGTGTGCGTTGTGGGCAATAACCTGCCCCAGCCGTTGGCGTTGGTGCAACTTTCCGAAGCGGGTACCCAGGAGGCGCGTGAAAACCCTGGGCAGGTTGCAGATGGCCTCGCTGCATTGCTTGAACAGGTAAATGCGGGTCTGGCACGCCATGAACAAATGAGTTGTCTGGTCATAGTGAGGGACCCGTGGACCGTCGAGAATGGCTCGATGACACCAACCCTCAAGATCAAGCGCAACGTGGTTGAAGCGACCTATCAGGACCGCTTTGAGGTCTGGTCTGTGAGCGGTAAGTCGGTGGTGTGGCAGGCAGAGGATTGATACTTGAGCGCCACGCAAAAAAGGAGGTTAGTTTGGTGAGTATCTGGAAGCAGAAAGTCGAATTTGATCAGTTGCACGGTGGGCAGAGCATCAACACGCTTCTGGATATCCGCTTCGAAGACTTTGGTGATGACTGGATCAGTGCCAGCATGCCGGTGGATCACCGCACACATCAACCCTACGGGATTCTGCATGGCGGTGCGTCGGTTGTATTGGCCGAGACCCTCGGTAGCACCGCGTCATACCTGTGTATCGACAAGGACAAGTTTTACTGCGTGGGTCTGGAGGTGAATGCCAACCATCTCAAGGCCGTTCGCAATGGCAGGGTGACGGCGGTTGCTAGACCGATTCATCTGGGGCGTACCACCCATGTGTGGGACATCCGGCTGCATAACGAAGCGGGGGAGGCGACCTGTATTTCACGACTGACCATGGCCGTTGTACCCCTCAAGTAGTGCTTGCCGACAAAGACCGGAAGCGGGTGGCGGGTTATAGCCGACTATTCATGCTGAACACCGTTACTTGTTCTGGCTAAAGACTCCACTTAGATTGCGCTCTTCAACTGGGAGTGCTCAGACTCAAGGGTCCCTCGCCAGTCCAGCCTCCGGCATGCCGAACAGGATAGTCTTCAATGCAAGCAAACAGTCATGAAGTGCGTTTTTCCCTGCCATCGCTCGAAGTGGCGGCCAAGGTATGGGGAGACGCAGATGGTCTGCCCGTGATCGGGTTGCATGGTTGGTTGGACAACGCTGCAACCTTTGATCGCCTCGCACCCCATTTACCGGGTATTCATTTGGTCGCGCTCGATTTGCCCGGCCATGGGCTCTCAGGCCATATGCCAGCTGCGGGTTACAGTCTCTGGCAGCAGGCCGCAACGGTGCTTCAGGTGGCGGAAAGCCTCGGCTGGAAGCGCTTTGCCTTGCTTGGTCATTCCATGGGGGCAATCATCAGTGGGATTCTCGCAGGCAGCCTGCCTGATCGAATCATGGGTGCCTGTCTCATTGACGGCCTGCTACCTTTTACCTCGGAAGCCGAAGAAGCGCCCAAGCAAATGGCCCGTTTTTTCGATGCCAGCCTCGCCCTGGCTGATAAGCGCAAGCCTGTCTATGACAGTGTGGCCAAAGCCGTTGATGCGCGTGCCCGGGGTGGTAACACAGCGTTAAGCCATGATGCTGCGGCCCTGCTGGTTGAAAGGGGGCTGATGCCTGAACATGGAGGCTGGACCTGGCGAACCGATCCGCAATTGATGCTACCCTCACCGATGCGTTTGACCAGCGAACATGCTGCGGCGTTTATTGAAGCTATCCAGTCTCCAGTTTGCCTGGTACTGGCCAATCAGGGTGTGATGCACAAGCATCCTCAGGTTCTAGAGCGTATTGATCGTTTTGCGCACATCACACGCCACGACATCGATGGTGGTCATCATCTACACCTCGAAGAGCAGGCCGAGGCAGTAGCAACGATATTTGACAGTTTTTTTGCCAAACTGGCGTGATTAACGGTGCCGTACGTGGGGCATCGCGATAGGCTGGAATGAAAACCACATTCAGGAGTATCGATGTCTCTCTCAGCAGTTTACCGGCACACCAAATTTTGCCTGGGGTCGCTACTTCTTGCTCCGCTGGCCGTGGCTGAATCGGTTCCAGACCGGTTCAACATTGTGCCATTTCCAGGCGCTCAGGTTACTCAGTCCGAAACGGTGCCCCAGACCGAGCACGCGGTGATTATAGGTCTGGTGCGCAAGGTCAATAATCGTCTGCGAGCCGAGAGGGAAGTGCGGGCAACAGGCGAGCTGATCAGAGTGACCTTCGAAATTCCCCGAGTACATTCAAGCACTGAGGGTTTCGAGCATGTCAGGGACCAGTTGTTGGCTCGACCGCACAGCATGCTTTATTACTGTGAGGGCAGAGAATGCGGTGCCAGCAGCCTATGGGCCAATGAAGTACTCGATAATTCCAGACTATATGGGCCGCAGGAGAATCAGGCTTATCTTTCGGTAAGGTTGGATGAGGACCCGCAACGGTTCGTGAGCGTGTACGCCATTACCCGCGGTAACCAGCGGGCTTACGTGCATGTAGATCAATTTACGCCGGATGAGGCTGTTCTGGAGCCCCTTTACCCGACCCCCGCGACCATGCTCAAGGTGCTCCACGCTAACGATCGTTTGGCTTTACCCGGTCTGCAGCTCGATCGAGCCATGGACAAGCCTGACGTGGAAGATCCTGAAACCTGGCTCAATCTGGTTAATCGGATGCTCCGTTCCGACACGCGTGTGCGAGTGGCAATCAGCGGTCAGCAGGCTCCGGCGGTGATGCAGCGTCTTATTGATCTGGACATCAGGGCTTCACGACTGGAGATAGGCCAGCCTTATCCCGACACCGGTATTGTTCTCGACAAGATCTGACGATGGTTCAGCGACGGGCCTTGCCCGGCACCAGCAAAAGATGATCGGGCAACGCCTCGATGGCAAGCCAGTCAAATAGCTGGCCACGATACCGTCCCTCGTTATAAAGCGCTGCCTGGTCATCATAATGGGGGTCCAGCGGGGCTCCTGACTGTCCCATTGGCAGAATGCTCAATGCGCCGTTGATGTCCGCCAGGTCGATCAGTCGCCGCGTTGAAGGCCCTGCCTTGATTTGATAATTCTTTTCCCCGACGTCAAATGACATGCTGTTGAGGCTCTCTTGCCCACCATCGACCGGTGTGGCTTCGCTGTCCAGAAAACCCGCCAAGGGCAAGCGTTCACTCAATGGATGCTTGTGTTGCAGAACGGCAAGCCTGCCCCAGGTCCAGTTCTGCGTCTCGATTCCGAGATCCTGCGAAAGGGATTCAATCGTCTTTATCCAGGCTTGCTCGATAGCGGCCTGGCGTCCATCCATGATGGGTTGCTGACGATTGTCCCACCAGGGTGAGGCGGGCTTCCAATACAGACTGAACAAGCTTTTCTCGGCCATAAGCGTATTGCGAAAAATGGCAAAGTTTTCTTGAAGTTCGTCAGCAAACAGGGCTTCCAGCAAATGATCCTGCCAGCGCTGATACACAGCGGCACCCACTTCGTCACGATCGAAACTGCCATCCCATTCGGCGAGAGTGGCCGCGGCCCTGGCGGCGGGCGCCCGCAGATCGGCACTGAGCAACTGATCATTGAATAGCGGCAGGGCATCCCTGAGCACAGCAAGGGCCTGAGCGCGGTGGGTGTCCAGCTGCATTGCCTTGAATTGTGATAGATCGAACGTGTCGTTGTTATTCAATAATTCCCCGAGTCGTTCCGCTCGTTCTGAAGGGGCGTAATAGCCCGGCAGGAGCCGACTTGGGTTGCTTTGCGGGTAAGGATTATTAGCGCTGAACACATGGCCTTTGGCAGGGTTCACCATTCGCGGATTGGCTGCAAATGGCTGGTACCCGCGAAAAGCGTCATCGCTGGTGCTGCCGTTGAGCAGACTGAAGCCATTGTTGCTGTTCGGCCAGCGCTTGATCAGTCCGATTGCCCACATGGCAATGTTGTCTTCAATGTCAGCATAAATCAGATTGAGGCCAGGGGAGGTATGCAGGGAGGCCGCCTGTTCAAACTCATCCATACTGCTGGCGCGGGACAACCCGTAGAACGCCTTAGCAGAATCGTTGGCAGGGTCGAGAAAGGTCCAGAAAAGGCTGACGGGCTGCTTGTCGTTTTCCAGGTCCTCGGCCGACTGGCCCAGTGGGTCGTTGATGATCGGTCCATGACGGGAGCTACGCAGTCGCACCAGGCGGTCTTCCTGGCCGCGTACCTTGATCACTTCCTCGTGAATCGACAGATCCCTCCAACCCTTTTCAGCTTCCCATACCTGGTTGAGGTTCTCCGGGTTAACCCGCTCGCGATAGAAGTCGATTTCATCGTTCATCAGCATAGTCAGGCCCCAGGCGTGGTGGCGAGTCTGACCGAGCAGGGGAAAGGGGAAGCCGCCGAGAAAATGACCATACACCTCATGCTCCGGAGTCCGGATATGGGCCTCAAACCACACCGCGGGGGCCGCAAAACCAATGTGTGGATCGTTGGCGAGCATGGGCGCACCACTATGACTGCGGCTGCCATTGACTGCCCAGGCGTTGCTGCCCAGAAACTGTCCTGCGGGCAATTGGCGTTCCACGCTGGTCACGCGGCTCAGCAGTTCGTCCGCCCATTGGCCGTCGTAGCTGCTTGCTGTTGCCTCTGCTGGAGCGCTTCTGGGTGGAATGCTCTCCGGCCAACCAGGAACCAGATCCTGCATATGTCGTCTGCCGAGCTTGCCGCGTACCTGGTCGATAAGGGCATCGGTCTTGAAAGCCTCAGCAAAGGAATAGGCCATGTAGCCCATGATGTGCGCGATGTCTTCGGTGGAGAAATAGTCGGGGCGGGTCAGCAGTATGCTGTACTCCAGCGGCTGTCCGCCCTGGTCTATATACTGGTTGATGCCATCCTGGTAGGCATTGATCAACTGTACATGGGGTTGATCAGCCTGGGTCTGAAGATATGCGGCATAGCGTCGCGCGAAGCGGTTGATGCCTAGCGAACGGAAGAATCGATCAGTCTCCAGAGAGTCGGCGCCGAAAACTTCGGACAGTCTGCCAGCCCCAATACGACGTAACATGTCCATCTGAAACAAGCGTTCCTGCGCATGTACGTATCCCAGTGTGCGGTAGGCATCGACATCGTTCTGTGCGTCAATATGCGGTACACCCCAGGCATCGTAGAACACTGAGACCGGGCCACGCAGCCCCGAGAGCTCAAGTTGCCCTTCGCGTTTGGGTTCTGCTCTGTGCAGCGACCAGCCGATCAGAGTACCGATCAACGCAAGGAGCAGCAGTACGACCAGAATTATTTTCAGGTAGCGAAATACACGGGGTGATAGCACGGAGTACCTTATGCGCCGGAGGGACTTCCGGGCATCATGCGCAGACCGGCTTTCGCCGTCAATCTCCATCGACAATCATACAGACAGGGGGGCAGAGCAACCCATGACGCAAAAAGTGGCATTGGTATTGGGCAGCGGCGGTGCCCGCGGCTACGCGCACATAGGCGTGATCGAAGAAATAGAGCGTCGGGGTTATGTGATCGAGTGCATCGCCGGTTGCTCCATGGGCGCTGTGGTCGGCGGTATGTATGCTGCTGGCAAGCTCCAGGAGTACCGTGAGTGGGTATCTGGCCTTGATTATCTGGATGTGCTGAGACTGCTTGATATCGGATTTGGCAACATGGGTGCGATACGTGGTGAGCGGGTATTTGGCAAGATCCGGGAGATCGTTGGGGAGCAGCGCATTGAGGATCTGGCTATTGATTTCACAGCCGTCGCCACTGATCTGACCAATCAGCAGGAGGTGTGGTTTCAGCAGGGCTGCCTGCATCAGGCCATGCGAGCCTCTGCGGCTATTCCCAGCCTGTTTTCGCCGGTACGTCAGGGTGATCGAGTGCTGGTCGATGGAGGTCTCCTCAATCCGTTGCCGATCGTCCCTGTGGTGTCTTCCCATTGCGATCTGATTATTGCAGTGAACCTCAACGGTACACGCATCAACGGTTACACCCTCCCGGTGATCGAGCGTCCGGCGCCAATGCGTCAGCAGTGGGACCAATGGATGGAAACACTGAGCATGCGCAACTGGCGTATGCGCCGCGACGGTATTGAGGGCAAGGACTTGGGTGACGAGCTCGATTATGTTGACGGGCCAGAGGAGGAAGTGCTCGTCGATGAGCCAGATCAGGGCGGTCCCGGCGCTGCCCAGGGAAAACCAGCCCCCGCGCACCTTACCCCCGAAGTACCTGCCGGACCGGCAAGCCTTCTGGAACTGATAAACCTTTCCTTTGAGGCAATGCAGGCGTCCCTGACCCAATACAAGATTGCCGGGTATCCGCCGGATGTAGTCATCGATGTGCCCAAGCGTCTGTGCCGCTTCTTCGAGTTCCAGCGAGCGCCGGAGCTGATCGAGCTAGGTCGGATAGTGGCTAGCGATACGCTGGATCGCTTCGAGAGTGGTAAACCCTGAGTGTCATGGGCGTGCTAAAATTCGCGCTTTACGCCCAATGCTGGAGAGCAGGATGAACGAGACAGTGCGCTTGACCGAGTACAGCCATGGTGCCGGATGTGGCTGCAAGATTTCGCCAAAAGTGCTGGATGAAATCCTGGCCGTTGGCGACGCCGGTCCCGTTTTTCCGCAATTATGGGTGGGTAATGACAGTCGCGACGATGCCGCGGTATTCGGTATCGACAGTGAGCAGGGCATTGTCAGCACCACGGATTTCTTCATGCCGATAGTCGATGACCCCTTTGACTTCGGCCGCATAGCCGCCACCAACGCGATTAGCGATATCTATGCGATGGGTGGGTCACCCTTGATGGCTATTGCGATTCTGGGTTGGCCGGTCAATGTGCTGCCTGCATCTGTCGCGGGACAGGTGATTGCTGGCGCGCGTTCGGTATGCACCGAGGCTGGTATGCCGCTCGCTGGTGGACACTCCATTGATGCCCCTGAGCCCATCTTCGGACTGGCGGTAACGGGTCAGGTTATGCGAAGCCACCTCAAGCGTAACGATCAGGCCCGCTCGGGCGCGCGTCTCTATCTGACCAAGCCACTGGGGATTGGCATTCTTACCACCGCCGAGAAGCAGAAAAAGTTGCGCCCCGAAGATGCGGGTGTTGCGCGGGATCTGATGTGCCAGCTCAACAGCGTGGGCGCCCGCTTTGCAACGCTCCCCGGCGTATTGGCAATGACTGACGTGACCGGGTTCGGGCTGCTTGGCCATCTGGCAGAAATGGCCGAGGGATCTGGCGTCAAGGCGCGAATCGAGGAGAGCCGTGTTCCCCGTCTGGCCAGTGTTGCCTATTATCTGGAGCAGGGATGCGTGCCCGGTGGGTCGGGGCGTAATTTTGACAGTTACGGCCACAAGATCGCGCCCATGCCTGAAGCCTGGCGCAATCTGCTCTGTGATCCGCAGACCAGTGGCGGCTTGTTGGTAGCGGTGGAGCCGAACGCAGACGCTGAATTTCAGGCTTTGGCTCAAGCAGAAGGATTTGATCTGCAGCCCATTGGTGAGTGTGTCGAGGCCGATGGTGGGGCCTGGGTCGAGGTTATCTGATGCGCGAGAATACTGATGATTTCCGCCGGATTTTTCTGCAATCCACGCCCATGATGGATGTAAGAGCGCCGGTCGAATTCAACAAGGGGGCATTCCCCGGTGTGCTCAACCTGCCGCTCATGACGGATGATGAGCGCCAACAGGTGGGCACCTGTTACAAGAACTCGGGTCAGGAAGCGGCCATAGCACTTGGACACAAGTTGGTGCATGGTTCGATCAAGGATCAGCGGGTCGAAGCCTGGGCCGCCTTTGCCGCGGCAAATCCCGATGGGTATCTCTATTGCTTTCGGGGAGGTCTGCGTTCCCAGCTGGTCCAGCAGTGGCTGGCTGAGGCGGGCATAGCTTATCCCCGTATTGTCGGCGGCTATAAAGCCATGCGTCGATTCCTCATCGACAGTCTTGAACACTCTGTCCAGACGTTACCACTGAATATCGTCGCCGGCCTTACAGGCACGGGTAAAACGGAGGTGATATCGGCCTTGAAAAGCAGTCTGGACCTGGAGGGTCATGCCCATCATCGAGGATCCAGCTTCGGCCGTCATGCTACCCCCCAGCCAAATCAGATTGATTTTGAAAATACACTGGCCATAGAGGCGCTGCGCGTAATCGACCAGGGAGCGAGCCAGCTAGTGCTGGAAGACGAAGGACGTATGGTGGGTAGCTGTACAGTTCCCCTGGAACTCTTTCGATTGATGCAGCAGTCGCCGCTGATTTGGCTGGAAGATAGCTTTGATAATCGCGTGGCGCGTATCCTGGGGGACTATGTGGTGGATATGCACGCCGAGTTTGCCGCGCTGCATCCGGATGATCCGCAGCAGGCATTCGAGAGCTTTGCCGAGCATCTCCTGGGTGGTCTATTGCGCATACGCAAACGTCTGGGGGGTGAGAAACAGCAGGCTTTACTGGCAATAATGGAAAACGCATTGGCAGAACAAAAACGCTCGGGTGGCGTTGACGCTCATCGGGAGTGGATAGCCTGTCTTCTGACGGATTATTACGATCCGATGTACGCCTACCAGCGCAGTGGCAAGGATGAACGGGTGGTATTCAGCGGCGATCAGTCGGCGGTAGTTGAGTACCTGGCGGAGCGGACCCGCGCTTGAATCTGCTATGCGTACATAGGTAAAGCGTATGAAGTGTGAACATCAGGGCTGATCTGGTCTAAGTATGACGTTTGGGCTGATATCATCAGATCTGATTGAAACTGTCAGGAGTTGGTACACATGAGTAAAACATTCAGCGGCAAAGTGGCGCTGGTCACCGGCGGCGCGGCAGGTATTGGTCAGGCGACAGCCGAGGCTTTCGCCGCCCAGGGCGCCCGTGTGGTGGTGTCGGATATCGATGAAAAGAGTGGCCAGTCCGTCGTTGAGGGCATCAGGGCAGCAGGCGGTGAGGCTGTTTTTGTGCGCTGCAATGTGGTCAATGCTGATGAGGTCAAGGCGTTGATGGAGGCTGTTATCAGCCACTACGGGCAATTGAACTGCGCGTTCAACAATGCTGGTATAGAGATCGAGCAGGACAAGCTGGCTGATGGAAGCGAGGCCGTGTTCGACAGCATCATGGATGTCAACGTCAAGGGCGTCTGGCAGTGCATGAAGCATGAAATACCGCTAATGCTGGCCAATGGCGGAGGCTCTATCGTCAATACCGCTTCAGTCGCCGGCTTGGGCGCCGCGCCCAAAATGAGTATCTACAGTGCCAGCAAGCATGCGGTTCTGGGTCTGACTCGCTCTGCTGCCGTTGAATATGGCAAGAAGGGTGTCAGGGTCAATGCGGTGTGTCCTGCGGTAATCGATACCGATATGTTCCGCCGCGCCGCTGCGCTGGAGCCTCGCAAGGCCGAGGTCGCCGCTGCGATGCATCCGGTGGGCAGAATCGGCAAGGCCGAAGAAATTGCGGCAGCAGTACTCTATCTGTGTTCGGAAGGTGCCGCCTTTACCACCGGCATCGCGCTCCCGGTTGACGGCGGATCTACCTGTATCTGACCATTCATGCTCGAGGGTCTATTCGTCCCGGCCCTCGAGCATGGTGCGTTTCAACAGCACATAAACCGATCCGGTGCCGCCGTGGCGCGGGGTACAGGAAGTAAAGCCGAGTACCTTGCTGTGCTGCCTGAGCCAGGTGTTCACGTGGCTCTTGAGTATCGGATTGCGGCCGTCCTTGCGTTGCGCCTTGCCGTGGGTCACCCGCACGCAGCGGATCTCCATTCGGTTTGCTTCTGCAAGGAACTCCCAGAGCAACTCCCGGGCCTTTTCCACTGTCATGCCATGTAGATCGATAGACCCCTCGAAGGGTATCAGGCCGCCTTTCAGCTTGCGTAACTGACTCTCCTGCACGCCGTTGGCAGCCCAGGAAAGCTCCTCCTCGGGTAATACATCAATGACAAACTGATCCGACAGACCATCTACTTTGAGGCGGTTGGTCGGCTGAACCGCCAGTTGCCTGGCCGCTTTGATGCGCGCTCTGTCAGCCTTTGGTTTGCCGGTGTCGGCCTGGTCGACTTTGATCGGCCGGGCACCCTTGATCGCCTGACGAAAAAGGTCGAGGTCGTCCGGATCTGTATGGTCTTTGCTCATCGTCAATCGATCACTTGGCAAAAATTGAAGTGTATCAGTAGTTTCCGGGCTCATGGAGGGTAGAATGCGGGTCTGACAGGCAATCAGGAATCAAAGCCATGCACGAACTAACCGCACTAACGACCATCCGTGATTATGTGCGACTCGGAGTAAGCCGCTTTCATGAGCAGGGGCTGTTTTTTGGGCATGGGTCTGATAATGCCTGGGATGAGGCCCGACTGCTGGTGCTTCACGCTCTTTATCTGCCCTGGGAAACGCCTGAAAGCTATCTCGATTGTCATGTTACCGAAGCTGAACGTCACATCATCGTCGCACTGCTCAATCGGCGGATAGATCAGCGTATACCTGCCTCCTATCTGACTGGCCATGCCCGCTTTGCCGGCTATGATTTTTTCGTCGACGAACGCGTTCTGGTGCCACGCTCACCTATTGCCGAACTGATTGCCAATCGATTCGAGCCCTGGCTGGAGCGAGATCCAGTGCGTATTCTGGATCTGTGCACGGGTAGTGGCTGTATTGGTATAGCTTGCGCACACACATTCGAGGACGCTGAGGTGGTCTTGGCTGACTTGTCGGCTGATGCCCTTGCCGTTGCCGAGAGCAATATAGAAGCTCATGGTCTGCAGGAGCGGGTAGAGGCGCGGTGGTCGGATGGCTTCGAGGGAATGCCGGGTGAGCGATTTGATCTGATTGTCAGCAATCCGCCCTATGTGGATGCCGAGGATATGGCAGATCTGCCCGATGAGTATCTGCATGAGCCGGAGATGGGCTTGAGTGCCGGAACGGATGGTCTGGATCTGGTGCGACGTATGCTGGCCCAGGCCGCCGATCACCTTACTGAGAATGGCGTTCTGGTAGTGGAAGTGGGCAACAGCATGGTGCATGTGGTGGCGCAATGGCCAGCGGTTGATTTTGAATGGGTGAACTTCACCCATGGCGGTCATGGCGTATTCGTACTCAGCGCAGCGCAGTGCAGGCAGCATCAGCCGTTGTTTGTGGCAAGCGTTACCTGAGGGTCAGGTGAGGACTATCCACAACAGCATCAGAGCCTGAAAGACCGCAAAAGCAATAAGACATCCGATCGCAAATCGCTGCCCGGTGTCGTTGCTCTTGTACAGGTCGATGGTGCGCTGCAACTGGGCTGTTTGTGCGGTTTGCTTGAGGTTGAGAGCCTCCTGTTCGCGCAACTGTCCCAGCAGCTCGGCCACGTGCACCATCCCGATGCGTTCGCTGTTCCATTGGCTGATCAATTCTTCAACCTTTGCAGCTCTGGCATGCCCAACGGCGGTGGGGTCTTCGGGTTCGGAAACCTCAAAGCCTGCCCTGGACAGCAATTTCCCCCGAACCTGCATGACTTCCTCGCCGGCTGTGCTGGCATCCTGCAGCTGTATTGGGGCAACAGCGTATTCGCCATAACGATGCTGGCACCACTGGATCAACTGAGCCAGCAGGAATCCGCCCATCCCACGCTGGGCTGGCTGCATACGCAGGCCGCTAACCGGTGCGAAACGCACACGCTGGTTCCTGTGGTCAACCAGCACCTCCATATGGTTGGCTCCCTCTGCAAGCGGCTCACCCTCGAGTTGAATCTGTAGTCGTAAAACCTCCAGGTGGGCGGCCTGGTCGTGAAAGACGGTTACCCGAGCCAGGCGTTCCGGCTGGGTCATTTTTCTGTTCTTGAATACTGGTTTGAGCTGTATCCAGTAGAGATCGGCAACACGCATACGCGCAAAGGGATCACGGGCGGGCTTGGCCGGCAGGTCAGTCTTTTCCTGTTTATCCTTAGCGCTGGTTCGGGTATCGCTCATCGTTTCTGGCTGCCTGGACTGGTTTCTCACTCTCGAGGTTATCGGCTGTCTATACCAATTCTGCAAGACTCTTTTTCCATCACAGCAAGTTGGCCAATGCTTGCCAGATAAGGCGAGCCGCCAGTAGCGTCAACACCAGGTTGAATATCAGGGCGAACCGCTGGTCGGTGCGCCGTTTCAACAGGTGCAGGCCAGCCCAGGTACCCAGTGCGCCTGCGGCTATCATTGCCGCAATCAGTGCAAGCCATTCGCTGAAAACAAATCCCGCTGCGCCATACACGATCGCTTTTGGCGCATGCTGCAGGGTCATCGCAGCAGCGAAGGTAGCGACCGTAGGTAGAGGTTGTTCCTGCTGCTGCTTGATGAATGCGGCCACCAGCGGTCCTGTGGCGCCTACAAACAGACTTACAAAACTGGTCAGCACGGCGGCAAGAAGGGTACCTGCTGCGCCCGTCGCTACTCTGGGGATCGGGGGTCCCCAGCAGAGCAGAAGTATGAAGCCGGCGATGCACAGCTGGATCAGGGGCAGGGGCAGGCCGACCAGAAATTGGCTGCCAAGCCAGGCTCCCAAGACGACCCCCGGCGCAAACCAGCCGATAATTCTTATGTCGATGTAACGGAAGGTCATCAGTGCCCGGCCCGCATTGGACCCCAGCTGCACAACTCCGTGCACAGGAATAATCGCCGCAGGTGGCAGAACAACGGCCATCAACCCGAGTAACAGAACCCCACCGCCAATGCCCACTGCGGCGGTAATGGCAGATGTTGTAGCGGCGGCAACGATCAATATGATGGCAGACAGACCGGACAGGTCCGCAGGGAGGAGGGCTTCTATCAGGGCCTGCATGATGACCTGCAATCAGAACAAAAACATAGCCTAGCGGGCCTCGGTCGGGCTGTCACCTGCGCCGGCCCGGCGTTATACTGCTCGGCCTCCATTATCAGACTTCAGGTTGCGCGCATGTCCGGGAATACCATTGGCACCTTGTTTACCGTCACCACGGCTGGCGAAAGTCATGGGCCGGCACTGGTTGCCATCGTTGACGGTTGCCCGCCCGGACTTGAATTGAGCGTTGCTGACTTGCAACACGATCTGGACCGCCGCAAGCCGGGTACCAGCCGGCACACTACCCAACGTCAGGAGCCCGATGAAGTCGAGATTCTGACCGGAGTGTTTGAGGGTCGTACCACCGGCTGCCCGATTGGCCTGCTGATTCGTAATACCGATCAGAAGTCCAAGGATTACTCAGCAATCAAGGATCTGTTTCGTCCAGCCCATGCTGACTACACCTACCATCACAAATACGGCGTACGCGACTACCGTGGCGGCGGACGGTCCTCGGCGCGGGAGACCGCGATGCGCGTCGCGGCAGGCGCAATTGCCCGTAAATACCTGGCCAGCCAAGGCATTACGGTGCGTGGCTATATGAGCCAGCTTGGGCCGATCGAGATACCGTTTAAAAGTTGGGAAGCGGTCCACGATAACGCCTTTTTCAGTGCCGACCCAGCCAAGGTTCCTGAGCTGGAGGCCTACATGGATCAGTTGCGCCGGGATCAGAACTCGGTGGGTGCGCGAATCACGGTTGTAGCTGAAGGAGTGCCGCCTGGGCTTGGCGAGCCGGTATTTGATCGTCTGGATGCTGAGCTGGCCTATGCCCTGATGAGCATCAATGCAGTCAAGGGCGTTGAAATAGGGGCCGGATTCGCCTCTGTGGCGCAGCTGGGTACAGAGCACCGTGATGAACTGACCCCTGAAGGATTCACTAGCAACCATGCCGGGGGCGTACTTGGCGGTATATCTTCAGGTCAGCCCATTGTTGCCCATCTGGCGTTGAAGCCGACCTCCAGTATCACGACGCCAGGTCGCTCGATTGACGTGGATGGCAATGCCGTAGAGATCATTACCAAGGGCCGACATGATCCCTGTGTAGGCATCCGCGCCACGCCCATCGCGGAGGCGATGATGGCTATTGTGCTGCTCGACCATCTGTTACGTCATCGCGGCCAGAACGCGGATGTGAAGGTAGGCACGCCGGTTCTCGGTCAACTGTAAACATGCATTCCGGATCGAATTGCTCACCGTGAGTTTGGCGCTCCCCTACTGGCGGCTGTCCGGGTTCTACTTCGCCTATTTTGCGTTACTGGGTGGAGTTGCGCCGTTTCTGGCGCTGTATTTCGATCATTTGGGTTTCAGTCCTGCCCGCATTGGCGAGCTCATTGCGATACCCATGTTGATGCGCTGCGTGGCGCCCAACCTGTGGGGCTGGCTAGGCGACGTGAGCGGTCGCCGACTGACAATCGTTCGTCTCGGCGCGCTCTTTACGGCCATGGCATTCACCGGCATCTTCTATCGGCAGGATTATCTCTGGCTAGCGCTGATCATGGCCGCGCACAGTTTCTTCTGGCATGCGGTGCTCCCGCAATTCGAAGCGATCACACTGAGCCACCTTGGACCTCAGTCGGCACGTTACAGCATGGTCAGGCTCTGGGGTTCGGTGGGTTTCATTGCCACCGTAGTGGTTCTTGGGTTGCTCCTGGATGTGTTTACCCTGGACATCTATCCGGCTGTAATGCTCGGGATCATGTTTGCGATATTCCTTTGCAGTCTGATTGTCCCACCGACGCCAACACCCATCGCGCGGCCTCGAGGTGAGCCGGTCGAGCGGTTCGTTACATTGCTGTGCAAACCGGGTGTAATCACCTTTTTCATCTGCGTAGGCCTGATGCAGCTGTCCCATGGCCCCTATTACACCTTCCTGACGTTACACCTCGAATCACTCGGCTATAGTCGTGGCCTGATCGGTCTGCTCTGGGCGCTGGGTGTGGTGGCTGAAATCGTCCTTTTCCTTTTCATGACCCGGTTATTGGCGAGGTTCAGTCTCAAGCATCTGCTTGTAGTGAGCCTGCTATTGGCTTCCCTGCGCTGGCTCTTGCTCGGTAGCCTGGCAGACAATCTGTTGGTATTGCTGCTGATACAGCTCTTACACGCAGCCACATTTGGCAGCTTCCATGTGGCGGCCATCCACTTTATCCAGCAGAGCTTCAGTGATCGCCTGCAAGGCCAGGGTCAGGCACTGTACGCCTCGCTTTCGGGCGTAGGGGGCGCGCTCGGCGCATTGTTCTCAGGTTACAGCTGGGCGTCGCTTGGGGCGCAATGGACATTTGCTATTGCCGGTCTGGCTGCACTGCTAGCCGGCATCCTTCTCTATCGAGCGTTGCCTTCCAGGTAGGCGGTTGCTCTGCCCGGAATATCCAGGCTGTATGCTCGCCTGCTGGCACCCTATACTGACCCGGCATCCACTTACTCTGGGAAGTATGTAATGTCGATTCTCGCGGTCTATGCTGACAGCCAGCTCCAGGTACCGATCAAGGTATTAACCCATCTAGAGGACATACTGCCGATTCTGACCTCGGCGGGTGTGTCATTGAAAACCGTCGGGGAAAGCATACCTGATAGCCGCACGATCACCGCGACGCAGGCTATTGAAGTATCTGGCGAACTGCTGGCGACAATGGGTGTCGAACTGTCACAGGAGTTTGCCGAGGTGCTGGAATTGAAGGGGCCTCCCGGTTACGTGGAAGCCGCTGCTGACCAGCAGCACACTGAACAGATGCTGGCTGGGGACAGCTTTTGGCTGTTTCTTGATGGAGCTGCGACACTGTGTATGCATCACGACGGCAGACTTCTGGTACTGGGTTGTAGACGCGGTGATTTGCTTGAGTTGCCCGAAGGCATGGCTCACTGGTTAGTGCCCGTGACGGCCAGGCATTGCCTGATCGTACGGATCGGGCGCTATAAGGGCGCGCTCTCGGCCGGTCCGACAGGCGACGATATAGCCAGTCGCTACCCGGTGCTTGAACTATGACCCGCTCGCGGGTCAGTGGCGTGAAATCTTTCCAACAAGGAGTTGTATATGGACGTTAATTTTGGCGGTGGCATTCTTGGCTTGATCATTCTGATACTGGATATCTGGGCGATCATCAATATCGTGCAAAGCAGTTCGGGTAATGGTGCGAAAGTACTTTGGGTCTTGCTGGTACTTCTGCTGCCAGTCGTCGGTTTGATTATCTGGTTCTTCGCCGGTCCTCGGGGCAGGGCGGCCTGAGTGGTTGAAGACGATAGCCCGGTAGCACTGGTTACCGGTGCCGCCCGGGGCATCGGCAAAGGGATCGCCGCCAGTTTGCTGAAAGCAGGCTGGTCGGTGGCACTCGCCGATATCGATGATATAAACGGCCGGGCTGCGGCGGAGGATCTGGCGAGACTTTGCGGTGCCAGCGGCCGAGTCGAATTCATCCCGATGGATGTGTCAGATGAATCCAGCGTAATGGCCTGTCTGGAACAGCTGGAAGACGATTTTGGCCGACTAGACGGCCTGGTCAACAATGCGGGAATCGCAGATCCCGACAACGGACCGGTGGAGCAATTAAGCCTTGAAGCCTGGAATCGATTGCTGGCTACCAACCTGACAGGTCCCTTTCTGGTATCCAAACACGCCATTGGATTGCTTCGCGAATCAGGCGGGGCAATCGTCAACATAGCTTCTACTCGAGCCCTGCAATCTGAGGCCAATACCGAAGCTTACGCATCGGCCAAGGGAGGCATGGTGGCACTGACCCATGCCTTGGCGGTCAGCCTGGGCTCAGCGGTTCGGGTTAATGCCGTGAGCCCGGGTTGGATTGATACGCGGGAGCTTGAGCAACAGCGTAATGATCCACTGCGCTCTGTCGACCACCAACAGCATGCAGTTGGACGGGTCGGACAACCTGGAGATATCGGATCTTTGGTGGCCTTTCTGCTCAGCCCTGCAGCTAGCTTCATCACCGGGCAGAATCTTGTCGCCGATGGCGGCATGACTCGCCAGATGATTTACGTGGAGTAGCTACAGTCTTACTTTTCCACGAACGCCCGTTCGATCACATAGTGCCCAAGATCACCATGGCGTGCCTCCTTGAAGCCCCGGCTGTCCAGTGTATGGCAAAAATCCTTCAGCATGCTTGGACTGCCGCAGAGCATGAAGCGATCCTGTTCCAGATCGAATGCGGGTAAACCAATGTCTTCGAACAGCTTCCCGCTCTCCATCAGGTCCGTAAGCCGGCCTTGAGTATGGAAGGGCTCGCGGGTCACTGTTGGGTAGTAGATCAACTTTTCACGTATTTCCTCCCCCAGATACTCATGGTTGGGGAGCTGGTTGGTAATCATGTCCTGATAGGCCAGTTCACGCACGTGGCGGCACCCATGGGTCAAAATGACCTTGTCGTATTGCTCGTACGTTTCGGGGTCCTGAATGATACTGATAAAGGGTGCGAGGCCGGTCCCTGTGCTCAGTAGATACAGGTTGCGCCCGGGCAACAGGTGGTCGAGTACCAGGGTTCCGGTCGGCTTGCGACTAATGATGATCTGGTCTCCCTCGTTGATATTTTGCAAGCGGGAAGTCAGCGGCCCGTCTGGCACCTTGATGCTGAAAAACTCGAGGGTGTCCTCGTAGTTCGGGCTGGCAATGCTGTAAGCACGCATAAGTGGACGGCCTTCCACTTCCAAGCCGATCATGATGAAGTGCCCATTCTTGAAACGAAATCCCGGATCGCGGGTGGTACGAAAGCTGAACAGGTTGTCTGTCCAGTGATGGACACTCAGTACGCGCTCGGTGTTGAAGCCTGCCATTGCCATTCCTCGGTCAGCGGATTTGCGAGCAGTGTACTGGCAAGCTAATCTATCGGTTAAACGGTTTATATAATTATATGTAATCGGAAAAATCGATAATGAAATACAGTCTAAGGCAACTGGAAGTCTTTCTCGCAACGGCTTTCCATGAAAATCTGACTCGCGCGGCGGAAAGCCTAGCCATGTCCCAGTCTGCGGCCAGCAGCGCTCTGCGCGATCTGGAAAATCAGTTTGGTATTCAGTTGTTTGATCGGGTTGGCAAGCGTTTGCAATTGAACGAACTGGGTCAGTCAATCCGGCCGCGTGCACAGGCGCTGATGGAGCAAGCCGAGAGTCTGGAGCTGGCATTGGGGCGTCAGCTTGCCAGCGGCAATCTCAAGGTTGGAGCGACCCTGAGTATCGGCAATTATCTGGCTGTAGAAATTATGGCCCGATACATGCGCGAGCAGAACGGAGCGCGGGTCAAGCTTGAGGTAGCCAATACCTCAAGTATCGTCCAGAGGGTGTTGAACTTCGAGCTCGATGTAGGTTTGATAGAAGGGGAGGCGCAGCATCCAGAGCTGGATATGTTGCCCTGGAGAGAAGATAGCCTGGTGGTGTTCTGTGCGCCTGATCACCCCTTGGCTGGCCGTCCTTGGTTGACTGACGCTGATCTGCTTGAAGCCCAATGGATTGTTCGTGAGCCAGGTTCCGGAACACGGCAACATTTCGAATGGGCCATGCACGGTCTGTTTCCTCAGCTCCAGATAATGCTGGAATTGCAGCACACCGAGGCAATAAAGAGAGCGGTCGAGGCGGGGTTGGGAATTGGTTGCCTTTCGGCTATTACACTGGTCGAGGCTTTCGAGCGGGGAAGCCTGGTTCCCCTGCCTGTCCCTCACCGTGATTTCAGACGTCGTTTTTATTTCGCCCTGCAGCGCAACAAATTCCGCAGTGCCGGAATAGAGCATTGGCTGCGCCTGTGTCGCGAGCAGGGTCAGAAGTCAGAAGGCTAGCTGAGGACTACCCGCGCCTGCAGGAGGGCGCGGGAGCTCAGATATTACTGCTGGGACAGCACTAGCTCGCCATTCTCCAGAGGTATCTTGCTGCCTGGATCTGAAGCCATACGCACTCGACCAGTCTCTTCCCCAATCGTGTAATCGACATTGTATCCCACAATCTTGTCGCTGCTGTCGTATACGGTTTCGCAACGGGTTTCGGTGGTGGTGTAGGTGTCGTTGCCCTGCATGCGTTCCTGCGTTTTGTTACCGGCATAGCCACCGGCCGCGGCGCCCGCTACCGTGGCGATCTTTTTACCGCTACCGCCGCCAACCTGGTTACCCAGCAAACCACCAACTACGGCTCCCGCCACGGTACCCAGTACTCGATTTTCATCCTGCACAGGCTTCTGTCGCGTGACAGCTACGTCCTGGCAGACTTCACGCGGGGTCTTGATGGTTTCCTTGATCGGATCCACATTGGTCACGTCTGCATGTGTGGGTGTCTTGTTTGTCATGACGGTATAGCCGGCAAAAGCGCCGCCAGCAGTTGCTACAACTGCGCCGAGCACGATGCCGGTCAACATTGATTTATTCATGTTTGAAACTCCAATACGTTAAGACCGGGCTAAACCCGAAGTGGACTTCATTGGGACAGCGTTGCAACCTAATAGTTCAACTTCTCTATGATAAACGCAATTGCTAAAAATCTCCCTGGGAGGGCAGATTACTGTGCGTGATTTTCGATCAGTTGGGTAAATTGCGCGGCGGGTACCGGTGGGCTGAAAAGATAGCCCTGGTAGGCATGACAGGATTGTTGCTGCAAGAAGGCGAGTTGCTCTTGTGTCTCGACACCTTCGGCGATGAGGTCAAGACTGAGGTTGCGAGCCATTGAGATGATGGCTCTTACGATCTCGGCATCGTTGCTGTCTTGCGTGCAGTCGCGGATAAACGACTGATCGATCTTCAACAAGTCCAAGGGTAGTTGCTTGAGGTAGCTCAGGGAAGAATAACCGGTTCCGAAATCATCAATGGCGAAGCATACACCCATAGCCCTGAGTTCATGCATCTTAGCAATGGTGTCGTTGATATTCTGAATTACGATATTCTCGGTTATCTCCAGTTTGAGGGTTCGGGCCGGCACTGACTGCTCGGTTATCGCCTGACGCACCTGGCTGACAAATTCTGGATGCCGAAATTGTCGCGGACTGATGTTGACGCTCATGCTGAAGTGCTCGGGATCGATCAGGCGCCGCGCGATCAATTGAGCCAGAAAGGCGCATGCTTCATTCAGGATCCACTGGCCTACCGCGAGAATCATTCCGCTTTCCTCGAGCACCGGAATGAAACTGGCAGGACTGATCATTCCCCTGTCTGGCTGTTCCCAGCGGATCAATGCTTCGGCCCCGATGATTCTGTTGTTCAGGGAGTCAATTTGTGGCTGGTAAAAGAGACTGAACTGGCCCATGTTCAGCGCAGCACGCAGATCGGTCTCGATGGAAAGTCGTTCGCTCGCCGCACGCTGCATGGCCTGTTCGAAAAAAGCCATGCCGTTGCGGCCGGATTCTTTAACCTTGTACAGCGCGATATCGGCCCGTTTGAGCAAATCCTCAGGGTTGTTGCCGTGTTCGGGTAACAGAACGATGCCGATGCTGCAGCTGAGTTGCAGATTGTGCCCCTCAACAATCATCGGCGCTCCGATCTCCATCAGCAGTGCCTCCGCATGGCGCTGTACAGCAACTGCCACCTCGGTCTGCGTACCCTGGAGTCCGGTGAGAAGTACCACAAACTCGTCTCCGCCTAGCCGGGAAACGGTGTCTTCCTTGCGCACCCTGGCCAGCAGCCTGGAGGTAACCTCCTGAAGGACTGAGTCGCCGCAGGAGTGGCCAAGCGAATCATTGATGTGTTTGAAATGGTCCAGGTCAAAGAACAGCAGTGCGCCATGCAGGTCATGGCGGGTCAGAAGTGCCAGGGTCTGGTTGAGTCGGTCGGTCAGAAGTAGTCGATTGGGCAGGTCGGTGAGTGCGTCATGGTAGGCAAGGTGCTTTATCTTGGCCTCAATGAGTTTCTGATCAGTAATGTCCCGGCTGGTAAGGACCATGCACTCGACGTTATTGATGATCAGGGGTTCGATGGACACGGCGACCAGAAGCTCACGTCCTTCTTTGCTTAACACGCGCATTTCCTGTTGCAATACCCGACCGTTATTCTCCAGCGTATGGATCAGTTTTGCGCGCTCATTGTAATCAGCCCATATGTTGAGTTCGCGGGCAGTGCGACCAATAACGTCCGAAGGGGTGTAACCGGTCAGGCGGGTAAAACCTTCATTGATTTCAAGGTGCATACCGCTGGCTTTCTCGGTGATGCTGATCGCGTCAGGGCTGGCTCTAAAAGCACCTGAGAATTTTTCTTCCGAAGCGCGCAGGGCGGCTTCCACCTGCTTGCGGGCGGTCACGTCCTTAAAAGCAGTCAGAACGCACATTTGACGATTGACCGTGAAAAAACTGCTTGAGACTTCGCAAGTAACCTCTCGGCCGTCCTTGGTCAAAAAGTCGAGTTCTAATCCCGCAAGGCGATTCTCCTGATGAATTTTCTCAATGACGCTGTCACGCGCTCCAGGATTTTTCCACAGGCCTACTTCTATCCCTGTCCTGCCGACTATGTCTTCTGCCGTGTACCCAAAAAAATCTGTGAAACAGCGGTTGATCTCGACGACCAAATTCGACCGGGCATTAACCAGAATATAAGGGTCTGGTGCTCTTTGAAAAAGGGCGGAAAACTTCGCCTCGCTCTTTATCAGGGCCTGCTCATTACGGCGGCGGTCGGTGATGTCGACAAGAGTCCCCACGAAGCGTTGAATCTTGCCTGTGGGCCCGCGATACAGTTTGGCTGTTGCTTCAACCCATCGGGGGGAAAGCTGGTCGGTGTTCAGACGGTAGACTAGTCGATAGCGGGGGAGGTTGTTGCGGCAGATCGAGATAAAGCTGCGGCGCAGCTGGCGCCTGTCAGCGGCGTGAATGTCGCGCATGAATGTCTTGAGTGGTCCGCTCCATGGCTCTGGAGAATGACCATGCAGCATGGATACTCGTGAGCAGCAGTGCAGCACACCGGTCCCTAGATTCCAGTCCCAGGTTCCCATTTGTGAAGCATCCAGAGCGAGGCTCAGTCGTTCCTGACTCTCGCGTAGCTTTGCCTCCACGCTGCCCGTTCTTGCCGGCGATCCAAACTTGCCCTCGTGTGCGGTAGACAGACGACACATCGTTCCGTCGATATTGACGCTGCGCATGGACACGCGGCAAATCTTCAGATGCCCGTCGCTGCAAAGTAGAATGGCTTCAAATTGATGGATACTGCCATGCAGATCAAATGCCGTCAGGAGCTGTTGGCGCTGTTCACTGCTGATCCAGATAGGTGATTGAGAGGTTAGACCTCCAACCATTTCGTCTCTCGACCATCCGAACATCTCGCAGAAAGCGTCGTTGACATCCATTACACGGCTGGTACTGGCTTCGGCCAGCATTCCAGCTACCGGCATACTATGGAACAGTATGCTGAAGGCATCGTCGCTGTTGGAAGCGTCGTCACGCGCGGGGATATAACCTTCAGGCGTGCCGGGTGTCTGGCTCATCGACCGATTCCTGGCTTCATGCGGGAATGCTTTTCCCGCTGTATTTATGACTTCAAAGTAGTAGTTGGCGTTAGAGGCGGCAAGCCAACCATCTGGGCATTATGTTTCAGTAATCGGATAAAAGCATGGCCCGCGTTTGATAGTGTTCTGCCACTATGCCAGATAACGCCGAGTTGTCGCTCCAAATGTGTGGCCGGTAATGCAAGCGTCTGTACCTGAGAGTCGAGCATGCTGCGTGGTAGAACACTCCAGGCTAGGCCGATGGAAACCATCATTTTGATGGTTTCCATGTAATTGGTGCTCATGCTGATTTGCGGCTCGACACCTATCCGGCTGAACTCTTCACTGACAATGCGACGAGTAAAAGTATTGGGTCCCGGAAAGACCGCAGGGTACTCAGCCAGACGATCGAGAGTCAGTGAGGTAACCCTCGCCAGGGGGTGATCCGGCGCCACAACAAAATCCAGGGGATCGTCCCAGATTCTTTCAGCAAGAATTGGTGGCTCGATGTTCGGCGCCAGGGTTATGACTGCCAGCTCGATATCCCCATGCAGTACTTTCTCGTAGGCTACCTCGGAGTCCAGAAATTGGATGTCCATGGTTACCTGGGGATAGCTGCGAGTGAACTCGCGTAATACCGGCGGCAGCCTGTGTAATCCGATATGGTGACTGGTCGCCATGCTGACGCGACCCTGAATAACGCTGGAAAGGTTGCTCAGTGCTCGCCGGGTATCTTCCAGGGAGTCGATGATCTCAAGGGCCCGTGGTCTTAATGCCAGGCCTGACTCGGTCAGGCTGATGTGTCTGCCAATGCGGTCGAAGAGTTTGCAGTCAAGCTGGTGCTCAAGACTGGCGATGCGTTTGCTGATGGCCGGCTGCGTCAGATGCAGTTGTTCTGCTGCGCGGGAGAATGAGCCGGTGGCTGCGACCGCTAGAAAGGCAGTCAGATTCGCGGTATCCATAACTATTCCTGATTGTAATGCAATGCATGAATATTATGAATTTGTGTTATCAAATGCCAGATCTTATTATCCATGGGAAGTTAATACTGTGCTGGCGTCATCTTCCTGATACGAATGATGTCAGTTGCCAGCACCCAGCCAGCATCAGGAGTTCAGCATGTCCGCTCAAACGCTCTACGACAAGCTCTGGAATAGCCATTTGGTCAAGCAACGCGATGACGGCTCGGCGCTGCTGTATATCGACCGCCATTTGCTGCATGAAGTCACATCGCCCCAGGCTTTCGAAGGATTGCGTCTTGCGAGCCGCAAACCCTGGCGTATAGACGCGAATCTGGCGACACCCGATCACAACGTGCCCACTACTAATCGCGCTGCTGGCGTATCCGGCATCGATGATCTGGTCTCCAAACTCCAGGTCACCACGCTGGATGATAACTGTGACGATTTCGGCATCATGGAATTTCGCATGACCGACCGGCGTCAGGGCATCGTCCACGTAGTCGGGCCCGAGCAGGGTGCCACGTTGCCTGGCATGACCATCGTCTGTGGTGACTCGCACACCGCGACCCATGGCGCCTTCGCTTCCCTGGCGCACGGTATAGGCACCTCTGAAGTCGAGCACGTGCTCGCTACCCAGTGCCTGGTAGCCAAGAAGATGAAAAACATGTTGGTCAGTGTTGAGGGCAAGCTGGGCTTTGGCGTAACCGCCAAGGATATCGTGCTGGCTGTGATCGGCAAGATTGGAACGGCCGGGGGCAACGGCCATGCCATCGAGTTTGCTGGTTCGGCGATCCGCGATTTGTCGATGGAAGGCCGCATGACAATCTGCAACATGGCCATCGAAGCAGGGGCCCGTGTGGGTCTGGTCGGTTGTGACGAGAAGACGGTTGCTTACGTGAAAAATCGCCCATATTCGCCTAATGGCGAGGACTGGGATCGCGCGGTGGTCGCCTGGAAAGACCTCGTTTCCGACACCGGTGCCGACTTTGATACGGTTGTAGAGCTGGATGCGGCAAGTATCAAGCCTCAGGTCTCATGGGGTACTTCGCCGGAGATGGTTGTCGCCGTGGGTGACAATGTGCCCGATCCTGCTCAGGAATCGGATGCAGTCAAACGCAGCGGTTATCAGCGCGCGCTGGTTTACATGGGGTTGGAAGCCAATCAGCCGATCACCTCGATCAAGCTCGATCGCGTTTTTATTGGCTCATGCACTAACTCACGCATTGAAGACCTGCGTGCTGCGGCCGCTGTCGCCAAGGGCCGAAAGGTTTCCGCCACAGTGAAGCAGGCGATGGTTGTGCCTGGCTCGGGCCTGGTCAAGGAGCAGGCTGAACAGGAAGGTCTGGATGTCATTTTCAAGGCAGCCGGATTTGAGTGGCGTGATCCTGGCTGCTCCATGTGTCTGGCGATGAACCCCGACCGGCTGCAGGCTGGTGAGCACTGTGCATCGACCTCCAACCGTAACTTCGAGGGCCGCCAGGGCAACGGAGGGCGCACTCACCTGGTCAGTCCGGCCATGGCCGCCGCCGCCGCAATCGCCGGCCACTTTGTTGACGTTCGCGAAATGCTTGAGCAGGAGATGACAGCATGAAACCCTTTACCCAGCATACCGGTCTCGTTGCACCCCTAAATCGAGCCAATGTCGATACTGACCTGATCATTCCCAAGCAGTTTCTCAAGTCAATCAAGCGGACCGGTTTCGGTCAGAACCTGTTCGACGAATTGCGTTACCTCGATGAGGGGCTGCCTGGTCAGGACGCTTCGCAACGTCCTTTGAATCCTGATTTTGTGCTCAACCAGCCCCGTTATCAGGGTGCCAGCGTTCTGCTCGCGCGCAAGAACTTCGGCTGTGGCTCCAGTCGTGAACACGCTCCGTGGGCGCTTGAAGAATACGGTTTTCGTGCGATCCTGGCGCCGAGTTATGCTGATATCTTTTATAACAACAGCTTCAAGAACGGACTGTTACCCATTGTTCTTGATGAAAAAGATATCGATGAACTGTTCGCCCAGGCGGAAGAGCAAGAAGGTTATGAGCTCACCGTAGACCTTGCGGCTCAGACGGTTATCCGTCCCGACGGTAAAACCTATTCGTTCGACGTCGATAACTTCCGCAAGCATTGCCTGCTTAACGGTCTGGACGATATTGGTCTGACCCTTGAGGATGCCGACGCCATCCGGGAATTCGAAGTTGCACACAAGCAGAACAACCCCTGGCTTTTCGGCGCCATCAAATAACGTCAGGATCTGAAAGGAAATACCATGAGCATGAATATCCTCGTACTACCCGGTGATGGTATCGGACCGGAGATCATGGCCGAAGCGGTCAAGGTGTTGAAGCTGGCGAGCGACAAGTTTGGGCTGGACGCGCATTTGTCCTTCGATGATCTTGGTGGGGCGGCATATGATCGTTACGGCTCCCCGCTGGCGGATGAAACACTTGAGCGTGCGCGTCAGGCCGACGCCATTCTGCTCGGCGCAGTCGGTGGTCCCCAGTGGGATGCTATCGATCCGGCTCTGCGGCCCGAGCGCGGCCTTTTGAAGATTCGCTCTGCATTGGGTCTTTTCGGCAACCTGCGCCCGGCGATTCTCTATCCGCAACTGGCTGACTCCTCAACCCTGAAGCCTGAGGTGGTATCAGGGCTTGATATCCTTATTGTGCGGGAGCTGACCGGTGGCATCTACTTTGGTCAGCCACGTGAACGTCAGGTGCTCGACAATGGTGAGCGCTTTGCTTTTGATACCTTGCCCTACAATGAAACCGAAGTGCGCCGCATTGCTCGCGTAGGCTTCGACATGGCGCGTATTCGAGGCAAGAAATTGTGTTCTGTAGATAAGGCCAACGTGCTTGCATCAAGCCAGCTGTGGCGCGAAGTCGTCAATGAAGTGGCTGCCGATTATCCCGATGTCGAAGTGTCCCACATGTATGTTGATAATTGTGCGATGCAACTTGTGCGGGCGCCGAAGCAGTTTGATGTCATCGTTACCGACAATCTGTTCGGGGATATCCTCTCAGATCAGGCGTCGATGCTCACCGGCTCAATCGGTATGCTGCCGTCTGCCTCCCTTGACGCCAACAACAAGGGTATGTACGAGCCCTGTCACGGCAGTGCGCCGGATATCGCCGGCCGCGGTATAGCCAATCCGCTGGCGACCATTTTGTCTGTCTCCATGATGCTGCGTTACAGCTTCAATCGCGCAGACGCTGCCGATGCTATCGAGCAGGCAGTCAGTCAGGTACTTGATAAGGGGCTGCGTACAGGGGACATAATGTCGCCGGGTTGCGAGTCTGTTGGTACTTCCGGTATGGGTGATGCCGTGGTAGCAGCGTTGAAAAACCTGTAAACTGCCCGGCTTTGTGTTGCGCCGCCTACGCTGGCGCAGCTGTCTTTGAATTTCTTACCCCCTGGGGGTTGATGCCATGAAACAGGTAGGCCTGGTAGGCTGGCGCGGTATGGTTGGTTCCGTACTGATGCAGCGCATGCTTGAAGAGAACGATTTTGCCAATATCGATCCGGTGTTCTTTACCACCTCCAACGTGGGCGGCAAGGGACCGGACATTGGCAAGGACATTCCACCGCTCAAGGACGCGTTTGATCTTGAGTCTCTGAAGCCCCTGGACGTGATTATCACATGCCAGGGTGGGGACTACACTCAGGCGGTCTATTCCAAACTGCGCGCCGAAGGCTGGAACGGCTACTGGATCGATGCCGCTTCAACCCTGCGTATGGAAGATGAAGCGGTCATAGTGCTCGACCCGGTGAATCGCCGTAACGTCGATCAAGCGCTTCGTGATGGCGTCAAGACCTACGTGGGTGGCAACTGTACTGTGAGTCTCATGCTGATGGGGCTTGGAGGGCTGTTCGAGCACGGCCTGGTCGAATGGATGAGTGCCATGACCTATCAGGCAGCCAGCGGCGCGGGCGCGCAGAACATGCGTGAACTTATTGGGCAAATGGGCGCTATCAACCAGTCTGTGGCGGCCCAGATGTCCGATCCTGCCAGTGCCATTCTCGATATTGACCGTATGGTCGCTGAGAACCTGCGCAGTGACAGCTTTCCGACCGAGCATTTTGGCGTGCCCCTGGCTGGAAGTCTGATCCCCTGGATCGACAAGCAACTTCCCAATGGTCAAAGCCGTGAGGAATGGAAGGCGCAAGCCGAGACCAACAAGATCATCGGCCGCAGCGGTCGTCCGATTCCGGTCGATGGGATCTGCGTGCGTATCGGTGCGATGCGTTGCCACAGCCAGGCGCTGACCATCAAGCTGAACAAGGATGTGCCGCTGGCTGATATTGAAGCCATGCTGGAAGCGCACAACCCCTGGTCGAAAGTGGTTCCCAATACCAAGGAAGATACCCTGCGTGATCTTACCCCTACTTCAGTAACGGGTACGCTCTCTGTGCCGGTAGGGCGACTGCGCAAGTTGAATATGGGATCACAGTACCTGTCAGCGTTCACCGTCGGTGATCAGCTGCTTTGGGGTGCTGCTGAACCGCTGCGCCGCATGTTGCGTATCCTGCAAGAGGACTGATTTTTCCGGTCCGCTGCAAAGGAGGGCATCCCGCCAGCGGCAGGATGCCCTTTGTTTTTCCAGTCGAGGAACAGTAATGAGTAAGTCCTGTGATGTTGCAATAGTAGGTGTGACCGGCATGATCGCGGATGTTCTGATCGATGTGCTGGATGATCACGACTTCTCTATATCCAAACTACACCTGGTAGACGAAGAGAAAGTGGCTGGTGGCCGCCTGATGTACAAGGGCCAGAGCCAGCGCGTTGAGCCCTTGGAGCGCTTCGATTTTTCCCAGGTGCAGTTTGTGGTGTTTCTCGGCTCGCAAGCCGTTGCGGAAAAGTGGGTGCCGCAGTGGTTATCGGCTGGTTGCTCGGTAATTGATGCCAGTGGCGGCTCGCGTGGGCAGGTTGATGCTCCGATGATCGTTGCAGATGCCAATCCGCAGGCTTTGAGCGGCTTTACTGCTCCTGGTCTGGTGGTTTGTCCGGACAGCCAGGTAGTGCAAGCGGTGCTCGCCCTGCAGCCAATATTGAAAGAGTCTGGCTTGCAATCTGTGGCAGTCGCCACCTATCAGTCGATGTCAACCCTTGACCAGGAAGCGGTGGAAGGCCTTGCACTGCAAACCGGGCGCCTGCTTAACGGGCAGCCTCCCGAAGCGGGTGCTCTCGCCAAACAGGCCGCTTTCAACCTGATTCCGCGGACCGGAGAGCTGGACGAGCATGGCTTTACCCGGGACGAGTCGCGATTGGGCGAGGATATGCGCCGGGTTCTGGATCTGCCCGATGTTTCAGTGACTGCCACCTGTGTCGTGGTCCCGGTCTTCTACGGTACAGCTGCCGTGTTACAGTTGCGGACACGCGAGATTCTTGCCGTGAAGAGGCTGGCAACGCTTCTGCGCAAGGCGCCCGGAGTGAAATTATTGGACAAGCCGGCGGATGATGGGTATCCGACGCCAGTTACCGAGGCTACAGGAAGCGATTCGGTGTGGATTGGCCGTTTACGAGCCGATCCGGTAGATCCTCATGTGCTTAATATGTGGATTGTGTCTGATAATCTTCGAAAAGGTGTCGTACTTAACAGTCTTCAGACCCTCCGGTTATTGATAAAAGACTATTTGTAATCGATACTTGCTGTGCAATTCGTATTAAGCGGTTTAAGGTTCCCCTGTTAAAAGGGTTCAGTGCTGACGAGTTATCAGATTGAGGCGTGCCGGGCTGGGGAGAAGGTTGCAGGGCGGAACGCGAACATGAAGTCTGTTGACGCGAGATAAAACGATAAAAGCAAAGGAACTTCGCTATGGTTCGCAAACTGGTTTTGGCTGTCGCCGCAGCAAGCGCTCTGATGTCTTCGAGTGTGGTACTTGCATTGGGAGTTGGCGACATAAACCTGCGTTCGTCGCTCAATCAGCCGCTTGATGCAGAAATCGAGTTGCTCCAGGTTCGGGATTTATCCAGTCAGGAGATCATTTCTGCACTAGCCACGCCCGATGAGTTCGGACGGGCAGGCATCGAGCGGATCTTCTTTCTCAATGACCTGACCTTTACGCCAGTCATCAGGCCTGATGGCAAATCAGTAATCCGTGTAACTTCCAGCCGTCCTGTTCGCGAACCTTTTTTGAACTTCCTCATGGAAGTACGCTGGCCATCTGGTCGAGTACTGCGGGAATTCACCCTGCTGCTCGATCCACCCCTTTACGATCCAGGTCCAGTCGTCGCTTCCGCCCCCGTCAGCCAGCCAGTTGTTCAGCCACGTGTTCAGCCACAAGTTCAGCCTGCGCGTGTTCCCCAGACTGCCCCGGCGCCCCAAGGCGCGTCTTCGGCGCTGAGCGCACAACCGGCAGAGCCTCTTTATCAAGCCCCTGCGGAGCAAAGCAGCGGCCAGATTCGCACTGATACCTCAGACACTCTCTGGGAGATCGCGTTACGCAACCGCCCTCAGGGTGCCTCGGTTCATCAGACGATGCTGGCCATCCAGGATCTCAATCCGAACGCTTTCATCGGTGACAATATCAATCGACTGCGTGCAGGTCAGACCTTGACGCTTCCCGACGCATCCCAGGCGGTCAGCCGTAGTCAATCCGAAGCGATCGCTCAGGTGGCAGCGCAGAATGCGAGTTGGCAGCAGGGACGGCAGGCTGCTGAGCCGGCTCAACGCCAGTTGGACGCCCGCCGCCTGGATGAGGCTGCAGCTGCGCCGCAACGTGCAACCAATGGCGATGCCCTTCGCTTAGTCGGCAGTGGTGATGAGCAGGAAGAGGGTGGTGCCGATGCGGGAACACGTAATGGCGATGGTCAGTTACGTGATGAACTGGATACGACCAAGGAAGAACTGGATTCCGTTAGACGTGAGAAAGCGGAAGCTGAAAGTCGTCTGTCTGATATGCAAACGCAGATGGAAACCCTCCAGCGTCTTCTCGAGCTGAAAGATGAGCAGTTGGCTACGATGCAGCAGGCCATGGGTGATTCGGCTGAGCTACCAGAGCCCACTGTTGATGCCCCGACTGTAGCCGCGGCCGAGGCGACCCCGGAAATCAGCGCGGAAAACGACCAGGCTGCGGATGATGGGCTTGCTGCCGACAGTCAAGATTCCATGGCAACCGATACAGCTACCCTTGATGCCGAAAACGCTGTCCAGGCTGCGGACGCAGTCCCGGCTGAAGAGACGGTACTTGCGGACGCTGAACCAGCCGCGGTGGCCGAGCCTGAACCCGTAGCCGAGATCGAGACCGAAGCAGTAGCTCAGGAGCCTGCTGAAGTGATCGAGGAGCCGGTAGTCGCTGAGCAAGACACCATGGGACTGCTGCAACGCATGATGCAGAATCAGACGTTCCTGCTCGCAGGTGGTGGTCTGATTATGCTTTTGCTGCTGCTTGTCCTGATGGCAGTAGCTCGTCGAAATGCGCGTCGGGAAGCCGACATGGCGGATAACTTCATCGCGCGGGCGGCGCAAAACAACGATCAGGATGCGGATGATTCAGATCAGTTCAATGTTGCGCTCGCTGGCTACCAGGAAGAGTCGGAGACAGAACAGAACGTTGCTGAAGACCCTTTGGTAGAGGCTGATGCGCTCATTGCCTATGGCAAGCTCGACAAGGCTGCGGACGTTCTCTGCGCTGCAATCGAACAGGAGCCTGAGCGCACCGATCTGCGTTTGAAGCTTATGGAGGTTCATGGCCTGCTGGATGATGCCCAGGGTTATTCCGAGCAGGAAGAGATTCTGAGAAAGAACGGTACCGTGGATACTCAGATCGATATGTTGAATGTGCGTTTCCCGGTCATGGCGGCAGCGTTGGCAAGTGCTGCTGTTTCTGCCGAGGAATACCCTGAGTGGGATGAGGACTTTCTGCAGGAACCAGGCTCCGACGTCGTAGTTGAGAAGGCACCAGAGGTTGAAGAGCCCAAGCCTGAAGCGGCAGCTCAGGAGTATGACTTCAGCGGTTTCGATGTTGAATCCGAGCCTGCGGCGCTTCAGGAGCCTGTTGCGGAAGAAAATCTGGAGGACTTTGACCTCGACTTCGATCTCGACGACAGTCTGGCTGAAAGCCTGGCTCAGACCGAAACGACGACGCCAGCCCCGACTGAAAAGGCGGATGATGACTTCTCGTTTGATTTCAACCTGGACGAGCCAACTGAGCCCGCCGCGGATGCAGCCCCTGCTGCCCGGATCGATAATGACGAATTCATGCTCGATGAGGATTTTGACCTGTCCCTGACTGATGAGATCGAATCAGCGAAAGAAAGTGATCCGCAGCCAGAATCCAAGCCTGATACCGAGCTGGAGCCAATGGAAGAGGAGCAGACGGTGTCGCTATCTGACAGTGAACTTGATGCCTTTGAAGCTGAACTGGATGCCTCTATGGATGAACCTGAAGCACAACTGGAAGCAGATGAGGTCCAACTCGCTGAGTCTGAAACGCCTGCTTCGGATCAGCCAGCGACTGTCGATGAAGGTGATGATGAGGACGAGTTCGACTTCCTCTCAGGTACCGATGAGTCTGCGACCAAACTGGATTTGGCTCGAGCGTACATCGATATGGGCGACAGCGAAGGTGCCAAGGATATTCTGGCTGAGGTGTTGGAGGAAGGAAACGAGCAACAGCAGCAGGAAGCTCGCGATATGATGGGGCAACTTGACTGATCAATGAGACGTTCAGACGTTGAAGCGGCCGCCCCTGAGGCGGCCGCTGTTGTTTCCAGGGTTGCTGCCTGCGTAGAGTACAGAGGCACAGCTTATCGCGGCTGGCAGCGCCAGCAGCCGGGAGTGCGAAGCGTCCAGGAAGAGGTGGAAAAGGCTCTGGGTCGGGTCGCTAACCATCCTGTAAACCTGCATTGCGCTGGACGCACTGATGCTGGGGTGCATGCCTCCTGCCAGATTATTCACTGGGACACGGATGCAATCCGCGAGCCGGCGAACTGGTTTCACGGCGCCAACGCGAATCTTCCGGCCGATATCAGCTTGTGTTGGGCCAAGGTCATGCCGGATGACTTTCACGCCCGATTTTCCGCCATGGCTCGACGTTACCGCTACGTGATCTACAACGACCCAGTCAGGCCTGCGCACCTGGCCCATGAAGTGACCTGGAATTACCGACCTCTGGATATGGAGCGCATGCAGCTTGCAGCGCAGGCACTGGTCGGTGAACACGACTTTACCTCCTACCGTGCGCTGGCATGCCAGGCCAAATCACCAGTCAAGCAAATACACCATCTGAGACTGCAGCGATTCGGTCAGTTCATTGTACTGGACATCCGCGCCAATGCGTTTCTACATCATATGGTCCGCAACATTGCTGGCGTCTTGATGCAAATCGGCTGTGGTGAGCGACCGATTGAATGGGCTGGAGAGGTTCTGGCGGCGGCCGATCGGGCTAAAGGTGGGCTGACCGCGCCAGCCTACGGACTTTACCTCGTTGATGTGACTTACCCGGAGCGCTTCCGCTTACCTGAGCGCTACATGGGACCGCACTTTCTGTCTGCGCTGAACCAGCCAGACTGACGCTCCAATGCCGATCTGTTAATATCGGTCGATATCTTTCAAGGTGTGGACAGCTTTATGGTGCGTGTAAAAGTGTGCGGTATCACCCGGCCAGAAGACGCTCTGGTTGCCGCAGAGGCCGGCGCGGACGCGATAGGTCTGGTGTTTTACGCGCCCAGCCCCCGGGCGGTTGATAGTGAAACTGCCCGAACAATCACCGACTGCCTTCCGCCCTTTGTTACTTCAGTCGGTCTGTTTGTGGATGCTGCGCCGGAATACGTCCGTGAAGTGCTGGCCAATGTACCGCTGGATCTGCTGCAGTTCCATGGCGATGAGACGGATGCTTACTGCCAGCAGTTTTCACGTCCTTACATGAAGGCTCTGCGGGTGCGGCCTGGTGATGATCTGAACGCTCTTGCCGCAAAATGGCCAGGTGCCTGCGGTATCCTGCTGGATAGTTTCAAGCAGGGCGTCCCCGGAGGCACCGGAGAGGTTTTTGACTGGTCGATGGTCCCAGCCGACCGTGCCTGGAATCTGATACTGGCCGGCGGGCTGGATGCAGATAATGTGAGGGGGGCTGTAGCCCGCTGTCGGCCCTGGGCGGTAGACGTAAGTGGTGGCGTGGAGCAGAGCAAGGGCATCAAGGATGCTTCCAAGATCACCCGTTTCATAAATGAGGTAAAAGCGTGACTGAATCAAGCAAAGTGGATTACGCCGCCATACCCGACACAAGGGGGCATTTTGGCCCCTATGGCGGTCGTTTCGTTTCTGAAACTCTGATGGACGCCCTGGAAGAGCTAGAAAGTCTGTATAACCGGCTTTCCGTCGATCCGGATTTTCAAGCCGAGTTCGACCATGATCTGGCTCATTATGTGGGCAGACCTTCGCCCCTGTATTTGGCAGAAAGACTGACCGCCAAGGTTGGTGGTGCTCAGATCTATCTCAAGCGTGAAGATCTCAATCACACCGGCGCCCACAAGGTTAACAACACCATTGGCCAGGCCCTCCTTGCCAAACATATGGGCAAACCTCGGGTGATCGCTGAAACGGGTGCTGGTCAACACGGCGTAGCTACCGCCACTGTCGCTGCCAGACTGGGACTTAAATGTCAGGTCTACATGGGCGCCGATGATGTGAAACGCCAGTCGCTCAATGTCTATCGCATGAAGCTGCTCGGCGCAGAGGTTATTCCAGTCACCTCTGGTTCCAGGACCCTCAAGGATGCCATGAACGAAGCCATGCGTGACTGGGTTACCAATATTGATGACACTTTCTACATCATAGGCACAGTGGCTGGGCCGCACCCCTATCCAAAGTTGGTGCGAGATTTCCAGTGTGTAATCGGTCGTGAGGCAAGAGCTCAGTGCCTGGCACAGTATGGGAAGCTTCCCGATGCGCTGGTTGCCTGTGTTGGCGGTGGCTCTAACGCCATCGGATTGTTTCATCCGTTTCTCGAAGATGAGTCCGTGGCAATGTATGGGGTAGAAGCCGGAGGGCTTGGCCTGGAAAGTGGCAAGCACGCAGCGCCCCTCGCAGCTGGGCGTCCAGGCGTGTTGCATGGAAATCGTACTTATCTGATGGAGGATGAGGGCGGGCAGATTATCGAGACTCATTCGGTATCGGCAGGCCTTGATTATCCTGGCGTTGGACCTGAGCACAGCTGGCTGAAGGATCTGGGGCGCGTTAATTACGTTAACGCCACGGATGAAGAAGCCTTGACGGCTTTCCGCGAGCTGACTCGTATCGAAGGGATCATGCCGGCGCTGGAATCTGCGCACGCGGTTGCTTATGCAATGAAACTGGCAGCCACCATGCGCCCTGATCAGACCATCGTGATCAATCTGTCCGGTCGCGGTGACAAGGATATTCATACTGTGGCCGACATTGACGGCATTGGTATTTGATACTTGCCCAATGCAGTGCATGAGCGTGCGATAAAAGACGTATAACGAGAGTGTAATGAGTCGAATACAGCAGTGTTTTGAACAGTTACGCAGCGCCAACCGCAAGGCGCTGATCCCCTATGTGACCGCTGGTGATCCGCAGCCGAGCAATACGGTGTCGCTGATGCATGATCTTGTCCAAGCAGGGGCCGACATTCTGGAACTGGGCGTTCCGTTTTCAGATCCGATGGCAGACGGTCCGGTCATCCAGTTGGCAATGGAACGTGCGCTTGTCCACCACGTCCGCCTGGTAGATGTGTTGGAGATGGTCAGGCATTTTCGTGAGACGAACCAGTCCACCCCTGTAGTACTCATGGGATACCTTAACCCCATTGAGCGCATGGGTTACGAGACCTTTGCCGAAGCCGCCAAAGCCGCGGGTGTCGACGGGGTCTTGACGGTGGATCTCCCGCCGGAAGAGGCGGATGATGTGGTTAACCTGTTCCAGGGCTGTGGTCTGGACACCATTTATCTTCTCTCACCGACCACTACGCTGGATCGGGCGGCTAAAATCTGCAAACGCGCCAGTGGTTACGTTTACTATGTTTCACTCAAGGGTGTGACCGGATCCAGTGCACTGGACGTCAATGCAGTAGCAAGCAAGCTCGAGTCCCTGCGTACTGTGACTGATCTGCCTATTGGCGTGGGTTTTGGTATACGCGACGGTGCGACAGCAGCTGCCGTGGCTTCGGTTGCCGACGGGGTCGTGGTAGGCTCGGTGTTGGTCAACCAGATCGCAGAACATGCAAGTCAGCCCGAGCAGGGACGGCAGGCGGTCAGCAAGATAATTCGTGAGATGCGCACTGCGATGGATGCTTGAGCAGGCGCAACCCGATTGGTCAAGAAAACAGATAAGGATTGGCAATGAGCAACTGGCTGGTGGACAAACTGATTCCCTCTATCGTGCGTTCCGAAGCACAGAAGAGCAGCGTGCCTGAAGGGCTTTGGCGTAAGTGCCCGTCCTGTGACGCAGTGCTCTATCGTCCGGAGCTGGAAAAGAATCTGGATGTGTGCCCCAAGTGCACGCACCACCTGCGTATCAATGCGCGTCGCCGTCTGGATATTTTCCTTGATGAAGAGGGGCGCAGCGAAATCGCCGGCGAACTCGAGCCAGTGGATCGCCTGAAGTTTCGCGACAGCAAGAAGTACAAGGACCGACTGACTGCAGCTCAGAAGGATACCGGTGAAAAGGACGCGCTCGTCGTCATGCAGGGTACTCTCAAGGGCAGCCCTATTGTTGCCAGTGCATTCGAGTTCAATTTCATGGGCGGTTCCATGGGCAGTGTCGTCGGAGCGCGTTTTGTAAGTGGCGCGGAAACGGCCTTGCGTGAGCGTATTCCTTACGTCTGCTTTTCTGCTTCTGGCGGAGCGCGGATGCAGGAGGCTTTGTTTTCTTTGATGCAGATGGCCAAGACCAGCGCTGCCCTGGCGAAGATGAAGGAGGAGGGGATTCCATTCATCTCGGTCATGACCGATCCGGTTTATGGCGGCGTATCGGCCAGCCTGGCGATGCTCGGAGACCTTAATGTCGCAGAGCCTAACGCCCTGATCGGTTTCGCCGGTCCCAGGGTAATCGAACAGACCGTTCGTGAAAAATTGCCGCCCGGATTTCAGCGCAGTGAATTTCTCCTGGCCCATGGTGCTCTGGATATGATCGTGCCGCGGGGCGAGATGCGTGATCGTCTGGCCAGCATTCTGAGTATTCTTACTGATCAGCCAGCACCCGTTGCACAGCTGGAGCTGGATGAGTCCGAAGTCGGAACCGCTTGATGCCGACTGCTGATCTGGCGGGCTGGCTGGCCCGCCTGGAAAAGCTTCATCCTACCGATATTGAAATGGGTCTGGATCGTGTTGCCGAGGTGGCTCGGCGTATGGGTATCCGGCAACCCGACTCACGGGTCTTTACCGTTACCGGCACCAATGGCAAGGGATCTACCTGTGCTGCGCTCGACAGCCTCTTGCGCCGTTCGGGTCTGAGAACAGGTGTTTATACCTCGCCTCATCTACTGACATACAACGAGCGGGTCAGTATTGACGGTCAACCGGCCTCCGACCATCAGTTGTGCGATACCTTTGCTGCAATAGATCTGGCTCGTGCCGAAATATCGTTGACTTACTTCGAATTCGGCACCCTTGCGGCACTTTATCTTTTTCAGCTTGCCGATCTGGACGCCTGGGTACTCGAGGTTGGATTGGGCGGGCGTCTCGATGCAGTGAATATCATTGATCCGGATGTGGCGGTCGTCACCAGCATCGGTCTGGATCATCAGGAATATCTTGGTAATACCCGTGATTCAGTCGGCTTCGAAAAAGCGGGCATTCTGCGCGCAGGAAAACCACTGGTCTGCAGTGAAACTGATTTACCGCCGTCTTTTGTCTCGGCTGTCGCGCGGCTTCAGGTCCCTGTTAAGCAGCGAAACAGCAACTACGGCTGGGATTCCAGTGGTAATAGCTGGGCGATATGGGGCGTAGGCCCCCAATCTACGCCCCGGCGCATCGATGGTTTGCGACCAGTGCATCTTCCCCGTGACAATCTCTGCAGCGCCTTGCAGGCTTTCTGGGCAGCAGGTCTGGATCTGCCGGACAATCTGGTCATCGAGTCGCTAGAGGCGGCCCGGGTTGTGGGCAGGCTGGAACAGCGCACTATCAGTTGGCATGGGCAGCCCCGCAGGCTCTTGCTGGACGTGGGTCATAATCCCCATGCAGCACACTTTCTTGCCGAGCAACTTCGGTCCAGACCGCTAGACCGCCATGCGGTTTTCGGTTTGCTGGCAGACAAGAATCTGGCTGGCGTTGTGCATCCATTGCTAGGGGTGTTCGACGGCTGGGCTGTCGCGCCTCTGGACAGTCCGCGTACTCGCCCGAATCTCGAGCTGGTTACTCATCTGACGGCGTTGAGCGAGCGTGCCGAAGCCTTTGGGTCGATACCCACTGCTCTGGAGCAGGTGCTGGAAAATACACCTGCAAGCACTGAAATCGTAATTTTCGGGTCGTTTTTCTCCGTTTCAGCCGCCATACTCTGGCTGGACCAACAGACACGGGAAGTGAGCAATGGATGATAAGTTGAAGCAACGTCTGATAGGTGCGTTGGTGCTGATTATTGCGGCGGTGGTCTTCCTGCCGATGCTTCTGTCCGGTCAGGATGAAACCGTGCGCGTGGAGGTTGAAGTTCCTGAAGCGCCTGTGATGGATGAATCCGAGATCAGAGCCGCAGCGCCGATCGAACTGCCCCAGCCAGAGCCCGTCCCCGGCATTCCTGGTTCCGACGAGACCCCTGTGCCCGAGACGCCACAGGTACCGGTCGAAACCGTATCTGCCCCCGAGCCGCCCCAGCCAGAAGTAGCAGCCCCGGCGATTGTCCAGGGTAACTGGGTCGTCCAGTTGGGTAGTTTTAGCAGCGCAGCCAATGCAGAGTCGCTGCGCGATACACTGGTATCGCAGGGCTACAACGCTTACACCCTGTCGGCCAGGGTGGATGGCAGCGACATTACTCGGGTCTTTGTTGGTCCGCTGATTGACCGGGCAGGGGCTGGCAAACTCCGTGACGAGCTGGCAAAAAGGCACGGCATGCAAGGACTGGTGACTGCCTATGACGTGGGTACTGGCAAGCGATAGCGGTTTCGAAGCGGGTAGGGGCTCTGATAGAATATTGGCCTGTTCTTTTTCAGGTGTTACATCGTGACGTTAGGCTGGGTCGATTGGGCCATTATTGCCATCATTGCCGTGTCGGCCCTGATCAGTCTGGCCAGAGGTTTCGTCAAGGAGGCTTTGTCCCTGCTGACCTGGGTTGTTGCCGGGTTGGTCGCCTGGATGTTCGGCGGGGCATTGGCAGGCCATCTTTCGCCTTTCATTGAGACTCCGTCAATCCGGGTCATCGTTGCCTGCAGTATCCTCTTTATTCTTACGCTGTTGCTCGGCGGCCTGATCAACTATCTGATTGGCCAGTTGGTGCGAGTGACAGGGCTGAGCGGCACGGATCGCTTTCTCGGCATGATTTTTGGCGCCGCGCGCGGCGCGCTATTGATTGTCGTCGCAGTGGGCCTGCTCAGCCTTGCCCCTGTCGAGGGTGATGTGTGGTGGCGGCAGTCCGAGCTGATCCCCCATTTTCTTCTGGTGGCCGATTGGTCCAAGAATATGATTCTCGGGTTTTTCGGTCGCTGATTCTTGCGCTTATCAGCAGAAAGCGTAGTCCGCAAAAGAGGTATTGAGGCATGTGTGGCATTGTTGGCATAGTGGGCAAGTCGAACGTCAATCAGGCACTTTACGACGCTTTGACCGTGCTGCAACATCGTGGCCAGGACGCCGCCGGCATCGTAACCTGTGATCGGGGCCGTCTTCATTTGCGCAAGGATAACGGACTGGTCCGGGACGTCTTTCATCAGCGGCATATGCAGCGGCTGGTGGGTAACATGGGCATAGGCCATGTGCGCTACCCGACCGCAGGGTCATCCAGTTCAGCTGAGGCTCAGCCGTTCTATGTGAACTCCCCCTACGGCATCACCCTGGCTCACAACGGCAACCTGACCAACGTCGAGCAGTTGTCACGGGAGATCTACGAGTCGGATCTGCGCCACGTGAACACCAATTCCGATTCCGAAGTACTGCTCAACGTATTCGCCCATGAATTGGCCCGCGGCGGAAAGCTGCAGCCAGGCAAGGAAGATATCTTCAATGCCGTACGCGCTGTTCATGCCCGGTGCACAGGTGGCTATGCTGCCATTGCCATGATCACCGGTTACGGTGTAGTAGGATTCCGTGATCCCCACGCCATTCGTCCTATCGTTTTCGGCAAGCGCGAAGGCGAATACGGAACCGAGTACATGATTGCGTCGGAGAGTGTATCGCTGGATGTTCTGGGCTTCGACCTGATCAGGGATCTGGAGCCCGGTGAAGCGGTTTATATTACCGACAAGGGTGAGTTGCACACGGCCCAGTGTGCAGACAACCCGAGCTACTCACCCTGTATTTTTGAGCATGTGTATCTTGCTCGTCCCGATTCCATGATCGACAACGTGCTGGTATACAAGGCACGACTGCGCATGGGTGAAAAACTGGCCGAAAAAATACTACGGGAAAAACCTGACCACGGTATCGATGTCGTTATCCCGATTCCCGATACCAGTCGAACTTCCGCTGTCGAGCTGGCAAATCATCTGGGTGTGAAATTCCGTGAGGGGTTCGTCAAGAACCGCTACATCGGTCGTACCTTTATCATGCCTGGGCAAGCTGCGCGCAAGAAATCCGTGCGCCAGAAGCTTAACGCCATCGAACTCGAGTTCCGGGGCAAGAACGTTCTTCTGGTCGACGATTCCATTGTGCGCGGCACGACGTGCAAGCAAATCATCCAGATGGCCCGCGAAGCGGGGGCTGCCAAGGTGTATTTCTGCTCTGCCGCACCTGCGGTGCGCTTCCCCAACGTGTATGGCATCGATATGCCGAGTGCCCACGAGCTGATCGCACATGGCCGTACTACTGACGAAGTAGCCGAACTGATTGGCGCAGATTGGTTGATCTACCAGGATCTACCGGATCTGATTGATGCGGTAAGCGAGGGTAATCCAAAGCTCACCCGTTTCGATTGCTCGGTATTTGACGGTGACTATGTAACCGGCGACGTTAACGAAGCCTATCTCGGCAAGATTGAGCAGGCACGTAACGATGCAGCCATGTCGACAAGCGAAATGGGCAACGCTGTGATCGAGCTGCACAATAACTAGTTACCCGATACTGCTTAACAGATACCGACAGCATAGGTGAGTCTGATATGACTGAAGAATGGGATGCTGGCCGACTCGACAGTGACCTCGAAGATGCCGGATTCGATACATTAGCGGTGCGTGCGGGGCAGCGCCGTGGTCCCGAGGCGGAGCATGGCGAAGCCTTGTTTCTGACCTCCAGCTATGTATTCCGTAGCGCAGCGGATGCCGCAGCCTGCTTTTCCGGCGAAGCCAAGGGTAATGTCTATTCGCGTTATATGAATCCCACTGTGCGTACTTTCGAGGAGCGCATGGCTGCCCTCGAGGGCGCTGAACAGGCCGTTGCTACAGCATCCGGCATGGCTGCGATCATGGCCATGGTCATGAGTTTGTGCTCTGCCGGCGATCATGTGCTTGTATCGCGCAGCGTCTTCGGGGCCACAGTCAGCCTGTTCGATAAGTACTTCAAACGCTTTGGTCTGGAGTATGACTATGTTGAGCTGACCGATCTGCACGGCTGGAAAGCGGCCTGCAAGCCCAATACTCGGCTGTTCTTCGTTGAATCACCCTCCAATCCGCTGGCTCAATTGGTGGATATCCGCGGCCTTGCCAAGATTGCCCAGGAGCAGGGCGCCTTGTTGGCCGTGGACAACTGTTTCTGCACACCTGCTCTGCAGAAACCATTGGAGTTGGGAGCGGACCTGATTATTCACTCAGCCACCAAATACATTGACGGCCAGGGACGGTGTCTCGGTGGCCTGGTTGCCGGTCGTCGTGAGCACATGCAGGAGGTTGTCGGTTTTCTGCGTACCGCTGGGCCGACTCTTAGCCCGTTCAACGCCTGGGTATTTCTCAAGGGGCTTGAGACCTTGCGGCTGCGCATGCAGGCACACTGCGCAAGCGCTCAATATCTGGCAGAGTGGCTTGAAGTGCAGCCAGAGGTCGAGCATGTGTACTACGCCGGTTTGCCCAGCCATCCGCAGCATGAGCTTGCTCGAGCTCAACAGAAGGCGTTTGGCGCGGTGGTCAGTTTCGAGGTTCGCGGTGATCGCGCTGATGCATGGCGCTTTATTGATGCGACGCGATTGATGTCCATCACAGCCAATCTGGGCGATAGCAAAACCACGATTACTCATCCGGCGACGACTACACACGGACGCCTCACTCCGGAAACGCGGGCCACTGCGGGTATCAAGGAGAATTTGATCAGGCTGGCTATCGGGCTTGAAGAAGTCGAGGACCTGCAGGCAGATCTGCAACGTGGACTTTCTGCACTATCACTATGATTTGATTTGCGTTTTTGCCAAACGTTTCACATTAGAACGAAAAAGGCATTTTTATTGGGATAGTGCTGTTTTAAGTTGGTCGAGCCGCAGGGAAGCGGGTCAAGCCTGCCATGCAGTACCCGGCAGTGCGGCATCAAACCAACAAGGAGACTATCAAATGAGAAATATCTTTCTGGCATTGTGCCTTTCCCTTTCTGCCCTTTTCACCTTGCCTGCCATGGCAGAGCCTTTAGAAACGTCCATGGTCAGCGTCAATATCAATGAAGCCAGTGCAGCAGAGATGGCTGAAGTATTGCAGGGAGTAGGTGAATCCAAGGCACAGGCTATTGTTGATTACCGGGAAGAGAACGGTACCTTCGGCGCTGTCGAGGACCTGACTCAGGTCAAAGGAATCGGGCCCTCTACCCTCAAGAACAATGAAGCACGCATAGCTCTGGAGTAAGCAACGTCACTGAGCTCATCACCTTGGGTGGTGAGTTCAGGTCCGTAATCGGCTTACCGAATCGCTCAACTGATGTGCCAGCGTCGCTAGCTGTTCACTGGTCGAGGCACTCAGCAAGGTCTGCTCTACTGTTCTTTCAGTTACATCCCGAATCTGTACGACGCTCTGGGTAATAGCTTCTGCGGCCCGACTTTGTTGTTCAACGGCAGAAGCGATCTCGCTATTACCATCACGAATCTGGCTGACAGCCGTGGTAATGACCGTCAGGGATTGCCCCGCTTCATTACTCTGTTCAACCGAGTCGTGCGTCAGGCCGGCGCTGGCTTGCATATCCTGAACGGCATCCGCCGTACCGCCCTGTAAGGCTTCAATCATTCTTTGTATTTCATCAGTAGAACTCTGAACCCGCTGAGCCAAGGCTCTCACCTCGTCGGCGACGACAGCAAAGCCTCGGCCTGATTCACCCGCGCGTGCGGCCTCTATAGCAGCATTCAGCGCCAGCAAATTAGTCTGTTCGGCGATGCTTCGAATCACGTTCACGACGCCACTGATTTCATGGCTATGGCCCTGCAGTGTCTCCATATGCCGCGTACAGCGGTCAATACTGGTAGCCAGGCCAGCAATAGTGCTGGTAACACGGGCAACCTGATCGCGTCCGTTTCGTGCCAGGTCGTCTGCCTGCAGGGACTGGTCCCGGGTTTTCGAGCTGTTAGAGGCTATGTCCTGCACTGTCGCACTCATTTCATTTACCGCCGCGGCGACCATGTCGGTCTCGCCCTGCTGGCTGATCATGCCGTCGCGTACGCGGCTCATCACTTGAGCGAGTTCGGAGGCGCCCTGATCAAGCTGTTCGGCAGCTTGACGTACGGCACCGACTACCTGCTGTTGGGACGCTTGCATCGAATTGAAGGCCCGGCCAATGGAGCCGATTTCGTCCTTGGCCTCTGCCTGGGCGCGCAGCGTGAGATCGCCGCTTTCCTGGACTGCCAGCATGATGTCCCGCACAGCAATGATATGGCGGGTAATAAAGCTGATCAGTAGCTGGGAGACTATCAGTACCGCGAGCATCAGCACGAACACTGCGGCTGCATAGACGGGAGCGCGGGCCATCATCAGTTCGAATAGATCAACGCGTTCTACCCCCAGTAGGCGAAGATCACCGCCACGGCGGATGATCCATGCGCCGGTCAGTGCCCCGGCGCTCTGGAGATCCAGTTTCTCCGCGGGAATCCAGGTTGCAACAGAGGCAGCTGAGGCGGCGGCTTGCATGGTCGTCGTGGGTTCCAATCGCTTCAGCCCTGGAACGGGGGTATCCCCATGGGGCGCTTGAATCATGGCCTGAGCCATATCACGGCGCTGGTCCTGAAGGCTTTCCTGCTCAATCACCAGTGCGACAAGTACCAGCACCAGGGTGCTGACGAAAGCTACGGAATTGACGGCCCAGAACTTGTACTTAAGAGGAATATGCTGAAGAAAAACCATGCCTGCTCCTGATGGTTATGGTTATACGCCGGGCTGCGATTATAGAGCCACCAAATTGGTATCGGTTGACGCGGATCAAACTTGATCGCAATCCATGATTTTTGCTGCGCCGCGAACCGGTGATTCATCGGTTATACTGCGCTGCTGAAAAAGGAACACGTTGATATGACCCAATCGCCTGACCCCCTGATGATTGATCAGGATGCCGAATTAGCTCGTTGGTGCTCACAGTGGCTAGAGCGGCCCTATGTCGCGGTAGACACCGAGTTCGAACGAACTGAAACCTTCTATCCGATTGCCGGCCTGATTCAGGTCAGCGACGGGACGCAAGCGTTTCTCGTCGATCCGCTGGCAATAAGCGATTGGGCCCCTTTGGTCGAAGTACTGCGTAGCCCGAATGTGATCAAGGTCCTACATTCGTGCAGTGAGGATATCGAGGTTTTCCTCAAGCTGTGTGGCGCAGCTCCGGCTCCGCTGTTTGATACCCAGTTGGCGGCCGCTTATCTGAACATGGGTTTCTCGATGGGTTATTCGCGTTTGGTCAAGGCGCTGCTGGATATCGATCTGTCCAATGAAGAAACCCGCTCCAACTGGTTGCAACGCCCTCTGAGCGATTCACAGCTCAAATACGCGGCCGCTGATACAGTGCATCTTGCTGAGCTTTATCAACTGATGGCGCCCCGTATCGAAGTAGCGGGTCTGACACCCTGGCTCCTAGAGGACACGGCCGAGCAAGTGGCTGCAGCCCAACGTATTCAAGAACCGGAGACGGCGTACAAGAACGTCAAGCAAGCCTGGCGACTGAAGCGCGAAGAGTTGGCCGTGCTCAAGTTACTGTCCAGCTGGCGTGAGCGTGAGGCCCGCAGACGCGACCAGGCACGTAACCGCATGCTGCGTGAGAGAACCCTGTGTCCGCTCGCCCAGCGCCAGCCAGATAATCTCCAGGCGTTGTCACGCATTGAGGATATGCATCCGCGTACGGTACGTCAGCACGGCAACGAGATTCTCGAGCTCATTCGCGAGGGGCAGAAGATACCTGCGAGTGAATGGCCGGAGCGGTTGCCTGAGCCGCTCCCCGCGGAGGCCAACAAGCTGCTGAAAGCTTTACGCAAGGTAGGGCAGGGGCATGCCGAGCGTCTGAACATTGCTCCCGAGATTGTGTTACGCAAGAAAACTATTGAAGCGCTGGTACGAACTGGCTTTCCCGGAGGTCCGTATTCCCTGCCGGAGGAGTTCATCGGCTGGCGACGTGAGTTGATGGGTGATGAGTTGTTAGCCATTGCCAATGCCAAGGACGCCAACCAATGAAAGTGATGTGCTCTATCTACCGCAGCAAGCGCAAGCAGGGTATGTACCTGTATGTGCCGCGTAAAACTGATCTGACCAAGCTTCCCGAATCCCTTATGCAGCTCTTTGGCAAGGCGGAGCTGGCCATGGATCTGGTATTGACCGAGCAGAGGACTTTGGCGCGGGAAGACATCCACAAGGTTCTGGCCAACCTTGAATCCCAGGGCTATCACCTGCAGATGCCACCCAGGGAAGACGAATATCTGATCCATCTGCCCGACGAGCTGATGTACCGCAACGATCCGATCTGAACGTTGCGGTTCAGGTACTGCGGCTATTGGCTTCGATACGGGCGAGGTTCAGAGCGCAGAGGGTCGAGCAGATAGCTAAGGCCGTTGTGATCGATTTCCTGCATCAGGGCTAGCAGCCGTCCTATTTCGCCAGAGGGGAAGCCTTCGCGGGCGAACCAGTTCAGATAGTGTCCCGGCAGATCCGCTATTACCCGTCCCTGGTATTTCCCAAAGGGCATTTCTCTGCTCACCAGTAATAGAAGATCCTCTGGGGCCATTGTTCTCTCCCGGTTACAAAGTCGTAGGGTAGCAACTGCTGCCTGGCAGGCTGATGGACGCAAACTCGCGTACCCTGTCCGCCATTACATCTCTACCATCACACACAGCAAACAGGATTCAATATGATAGCTAAAGCGCTGCGCAACGGCCTGGGTAATCTGATCATCTTTATAGACTTCATTACCCGTCCGAGAAAGATGAAACGGACCCCCGAAAATCAGGCAGCGGTAGATCAGGCTGCGGCCGGGCTAGAGCTCTATCAATTCAGGGCTTGCCCCTTCTGCGTCAGAACCCGCCGCACGCTGCACAAATTGAACGTACCTGTGACACTCAAGGACGCCAAGAATAATGCCCAGGATCGTCAGACACTGCTCGAGCAGGGCGGCAGAATCAAGGTGCCATGCCTGCGAATCGAGGAAGAGGGTGAGGTAACCTGGTTGTACGAATCCAAGGTAATTGGTGCCTACCTCGAGGACCGTTTTGCAGCCGCCTGATAATCGGCTTCAAGCTCCACGGTATACACAGCCGCTGGTGCAGGTCTCCCTGATGGTGATCTGACAGAGCTCAGGCAGCAATGGCTTGAGCTCTTGCCAGATCCACTTTGCCAGAACTTCGCTCGTAGGGTTCTCAAGGCCAGGAATGTCATTGAGATAGTTGTGATCAAGAACCTCGTAGATAGGCTTGAAAATGGCCTTGAGTTCGCCAAAGTCTCTTATCCAGCCAGTATGCGGGTCTGGTTCGCCTTGCACGTGTACGCCAACCTGAAACGAATGACCGTGCAGCCGGCCACATTTATGACCCTCGGGTACATGGGGCAGGCGATGGGCTGATTCGAACGTGAATTCCTTGAATATTTCCACGGGACTACCTTAATGCGGGGGCTGTGTGAGGAACGCAATTCTACCCTAACAAGCCCCGTACTCGCAGCGCCCCTACCATTCGCGCTGCATATTGCGGGTAGAAATCTGTTCATTGAGCGTCCAGTAGTCATATAAAACGCCCAGCAGGAACAGGCCGCCGGTGAAGAAATACAGTATTGCTGTTATCCATTTGCCCATGTAAAGGCGATGGGCGCCAAAAATCCCCAAAAAGGTCAGGAGTACCCAGGTCAGATTGAAGTTCACTGGCCCACTACGGAACCGCCTATCGGCGCTGCGGTCCATCGAAGGGATCAGAAACAGATCCACAATCCAGCCAATCAGAAAGAATCCCAGAGTGAAGAACCATATCGTGCCGGTAATGGGTCTGCCGTAGTAGAAACGATGAGCTCCCATGAAACCGAAAATCCACAAAAGATAGCCGATAGTCTTACTGTGCGTGTCTGAATAGGCCATCAGGACCGACCTCTGATTGAATGGTTGACTGTGCGATACTGTGAAAGAGGGTAGACCATAAATGATTATCGGGGCATCTGCATGGCGACTGCCGAAACTGTGAACTGGATCAAAAAAGCTCAGGACAGGATTACTCGTCTGGGCAGCCATACCGTGCGCGTCGGAGTAACCGGGCTAAGCGGTGCAGGGAAGACAACCTTCATTACCAGTCTGATCAATCAACTGGAAAATCATCAGCGCGGCTTACTCGCCAGGCGCGCACCCTTCGATCGACTGGTTTCCGTACGCTGGCAACGCGAAGGTGTAACACGGCCCTTTCACTATCTCGAAGCGCTTGGTGCGTTGGCATCCAGCCCGGCACAATGGCCTTCCTCAACAGCAGATCTGGCGCGGGTCGTGATCGATCTGCAGTTCCGACCGGAGGGCTTGCTGAAAAACCTGCAGGGCAATCGCTCGCTTCGTATTGAGTTGCTCGATTATCCAGGAGAATGGTTACTCGATTTACCCTTGCTGGGTCTGGAATATGGGCAGTGGTGTGAACAGATGGCTGCATTGCTCAACAGTGAGCCGCGGAAATCACTGGCTGGCGATCTGCATGACAGGCTGGCGGATATCGATCCGGCAGGCACCTGCGATCAGTCGCTGTTGAGCCAACTGACTGCGGACTGGACCTCATTCATGCTTCGGTGTCGTGCAGAGGCCGGCCTGTCACGCAATCAGCCGGGACGTTTCCTGCTTCCAGGCAGTGGCGTTGCTGCAGACATGCTGCTCTTCGTGCCCCTGCTCGCTGCCAATCGCTATAGCGAGGGACCTGCGGGGAGTTGGTGGGCGCAGTGTGAAGAGCGTTTCAATTACTACCGGGATTTTGTTGTGAAAGGTTTTTACGATGCGCATTTCAGGCAGCTTGATCGACAAATTCTCCTGGTCGACATGCTGACACCCATGCAGGCTGGACAAGCCGCATTGGCAGACCTGAAACAAGCACTCGAAGAGGTTATGGGCAGTTTCCGTTACGGCCGCAATTCGTTGCTACAGCGCCTGTTCAGTCCGAGCATCAGTCGAATGGCTATCTGTTCCACCAAGGTGGACCAGGTTGCGCCTGCCCAGCAGCGGTCCGTGCAGCAGTGCCTGGAGGATCTGGTGACTGACAGTATCTCCGAGGTACGACACGGTGGCGTGGAGGTACAGGGATTTCCCCTGGCTGCCATTCGGGCAGCTGATCAGGAAGGTGAAACGATGATTGGTGGTCTGGTGGGCCAGACTGCGTTTATCCGCTATCAGCCAGTATCGGTCCCGTCACATCTGCCCCTGGATCTGCAGTTCGCTGGTCCCAGACTTCTGCATCTCAGGCCCCCGTCAGGACTGCATCGCAACGAACCTTTTCCGCATTTCCGGATGGATGAACTGGCCGGCTGGATTCTGGAGGGCCGCCAACCATGAAGACCGATCGGGAAAAACAGCAGGACGGGCCGCAGATCCTCGAGACGTGGGAGCCGGCGCCTGAGCAGGTGCAGCAGGATGCTCGCGTGCTGGAAGAGGTTGAATATCACTTGCGTCCAACGGGGACCTCGGCACCCATGCCGACCGGCATTGATAATGCGCCGCCATTGAGTCCCTGGCCCCGGCGACTGGGTCTCATGGTGCTGTCAGTGGTACTCGGCGGCGCGGCAGTGGAATGGACCCAGTGGTCTCTCGCTGCATGGTCGTGGAACCCTTTGGCTGGCGCCCTGCTTGGTGGCGTAGGAGTTTTGCTCGCGGGCACCGGCCTGCTTGGCTGGAATGCGGTACGCCGCCAACGTCAGAGACTGAGTGCCCTGGAGCAGCTCCGTAAGGAAATGCGCATGGCCTTGCGCGTTCCAGAGGAGCGCTTGGCCCTGGATTGGCTTGATCGATTGCAGGCGCTGTACGCCGACACGCCATTGGCGGAATCGATGAATAGCGTCTGTGCGGATCTAGACCAGTCCTATACTGCCGAAGAAATCAGCCGCCGGTTAAATTCACAGTTCTATCAACCGCTGGATGTTCTTGCTCGCCGGTTGATCCGTAATGAATCGGTAGGGACCGGCATGCTGGTCGCCACCAGCCCCTGGGTCTCGGTTGATCTGATTCTGGTGGTCTGGCGCAATATCCGCATGATGCAACGGGTTGCCATTTGCTATGGGTTGCCCATAGGTCAATTGGGTAAGTGGCGCCTGGCCAGGCACGTACTGCGTAACATTGCCCTGGCCGGAGGTAGCGAGATGGCCATTGGCGCACTCAGCGACAGCGTTCTCTCGGGGCTGATGGAAAAGCTCGCGGCGCGGGTGGGGCAGGGTATAGGTATAGGGCTTTACAGTTCACGTCTGGGTCACTTCACTCTGGACCTGTGCCGCGCCGTGCCCTTGCCGGACAAGAGCGGGCTGGCTGAAGATAATCGCGGTATCATACAAGGCATCAGGGAAAGGCTGGGACGTACATCGGATGACAGCATATAAATCACGCACGCGATGGTTGTTCGAGCGCTGGTTGAAAGAACGCACAACGGAACTTGGCAAGCGCTGGGATAAATTGAAGTCGCAGTTTGTCCCGGCTGACTGGCCTGCACGCTGTGAACGAGTCAAGCGCGTACCCGATGGCGATTACGGCCAATGGCAGCCACGTGCGGGCTCAAGCAGTGCCGAGTTGGTTTTGTTGCTCGGTTCAGTACCCCTCTACCAGAGACGTTGGTTGGCCACCCTGCTGGACTCGCCCGCTGCTGGTGCGCGATCCCTGGTGGAAGCGCTGGAGCGCCTGCAGCTGGACTGGCGGAGTCAGATCGATCCTCTTCACAGTCATCGAGAGTACGCCAGACAGTTGAGCATTCTCGCCGCCCGATTGGATTTGCCCACGGTAGCGGAAGCGGCGTATCTGGAGAATGAGCAGCAGATTCATGCCGCCGTGGATGAGCTGCTCTTCGCCTCACTGCCAATGCGCCTGCGGGCGGAACTGCTTAACCGCTATACCCCGGGCAGCGGCCACTATATTGCATGGTGGCATCAGCGTTTACTGGCTAGAGCAGGTGAGCCAGAGCACGGCCTGGAAGGTCTGGGTGCCGACGATTGGCCGGAAATGCCTCCGGCCTGGCTGGCAATAGGCTGGCTCTGCGGTCTAAGGTTATTCTCAGTTACTCCTTAGCAGCACCTGCTTCAATGGGCCATTCATAGCTGCGCATTTCCCTTTGCTATGATGGCCCGTTCTGCTTTTCCGTCCTGTGGACATGCCCTAATATGCCCGCAACGTACATTATGGGACCAGAAAAATGACATTTGCCGAATTACTCGCTGCGCTCGCCAGATCGCCGGAGCAGGAAGTAGTCATTCCCGCCAGCTGGGCTCAGGGGCGGGCCTCCTATGGTGGTCTTGTGGCAGCGCTCGTCTATCAGGGAATGCGGGCGGCATTGTCAGATGATCGACCTGTGCGTTCGCTGGCTATTACCTTTGTGGGGCCTGTGGCGCCGGGAGAAGCCATGCAGGTAGAGGCTCAGGTACTGCGCGAGGGGAAGGCAGTCACGCAAATGTTGGGCATGGCGCGCCAGAACGGTCAGGTAATGTGTATCGTCCAGGGCAGTTTCGGTGCCTCGCGTGAATCTGACGTTTTCCTTCCGAGCGAGCCTGCTCCTACGGTCAAAGCCGTCAACGATTGTGTCGAGATGCCCTATGTCGAGGGAATGACGCCGGTTTTCCTGCGACATTTTGCGGTGCGCTGGGCCTTGGGCGACATGCCGTTCACGGGCAGCAAGAAGCGTGAAATGGGAGGCTGGATGCGTTTTCGCGAGGATGAGGGTGCCGTGCATGAAGCGCACATACTCGGGCTTGTGGATGTCTGGCCGCCAGCCGTTCTGCCTCATCTCAAGCGGTTTGCTCCCGCGAGCTCGCTGACCTGGACCATAGAGTTCGTGCAGCCGCAGCCGGACCTGGGGAATACCGACTGGCTTCTCTATCGGGCCAATATCGACCATGCACGTGATGGCTACGGCCATACTTCAGCCATGGTTTGGCGGGAAGACGGGACACTTGTCGCCATCAGCCGCCAGACGGTCACGGTATTTGGTTAGGTTTTATTCGGCCGATTAGGGCTTGCGCGCCATCAGTGTTGCACGCAGTGGGGCAGGGTGGCCCTCGACGGTCAATTCGGGGTTCAGTGGGTCCAGGAAATCAGTAAGCGACTGAAAGCGCATCCACTCGGTGCTGCGCTGCTCGGCGGTAGATGTCGCGTTCAGATCAATGCAGCGCACATCCGTGAATCCGCTGCGTCGCAGCAGTTTTTCCAGCATGGCGACAGAGGGCAAAAACCAGACATTGCGCATCTGCGCGTACCGGTCCTCCGGAAGCAGGCAAGTGTCTGCGTCGCCCTCAACGACCAAGGTTTCCAGCACCAGCTCACCACCCGGGCGCAGGCAGGCCTTGAGTTGCAGCAGATGATCCACGGGCGAGCGACGGTGATACAGCACACCCATGGAAAACACGGTATCGAAGCCGCCAGCAGGTTCCGGCAAATCCTCAAGAGTAAAAGGCAGTTGCCAGACCGGGGCATCTGGAATGTATTTTTTTACTGCATTAAATTGGTTGAGAAACAGAAGGTTAGGATCGATACCTATAACTGTTTCGGCTCCGCCGCCCCACATGCGCCACATGTGGTAGCCATTACCACAGCCCACGTCCAGGACCTTTCTGCCCCTTAGATCCACATGGGGGCTCACCCGCTGCCATTTCCAATCGGAGCGCCACTCACAGTCCACCATGAGACCGAATACCTCGAAAGGGCCCTTGCGCCAAGGTTGCAAAGCGCGCAAGGCGTTTTTGAGTTGTTCGCTTTCTTCTGCGTCGAGATCCCCTGCTGATCCCACACGCACGGTGGCAGTCACATCCAGAGAAGTGGTGCGGGCAGGCGGCAACTTTGCTACCGCTGCTTCCCAGCGGGCCATGTCGCCATGATTGACGCCTTCTAGTCGCTGTTCAAGAGCCTTTGGCAGGTCGGTCAGCCAATGTGTCAGGCTGGTCTCTGCCAGATGTAGATATAAAGCTGAGTAATCGATCACTTGTGGGCCATCATCGAACAGAAATTGAGGGACTGAAACCAGATATGGCTGCGGCTGAAGCCTGCCTGAGACAACCTGTCCTGATGCACTTCAAGGGTGTCAGGCTGCATGACTTTTTCAATGGCACTGCGCTTCTGAGCAATCTCCAGTTCGCTGTAGCCGTTCGCCCGTTTGAAAACGTAGTGCATGGTTTCCAGACTCAGTTGGGTGTGGGGGTCAGTGAAGGCCAACTTCTCCGAGAGAACCAGCAACCCGCCGGGAAGCAGTGCCCGATGGATATCCGTCAACAACTTCAAGCGTCGGGGAGGAGGGATGAACTGCAGGGTGAAGTTGAGCACCACAACCGAACAGGGCTGCAGCGCCAACTCGGAAATGTCAGCTTCGATGACCTCTACTGGCGTCAATTGCTCAACCATGGCGTCCTGGGCAAGCAGGTACTCCTGGCAGCGATTGACCATGGGTGCAGAGTTGTCTGCGGCAATGATCCTACAGCCCGAGGCTCGCACATGACGACGCATTGACTGTGTCGCGGCACCCAACGAACAGCCCAGATCGTATACCAGGCTGTCTGGTTGGGCGTACTGTCCGGCAATAAGGCCTATGGTTTCAATAATGGTCGGATAGCCGGGAACCGATCTTTTTATCATGTCAGGGAACACACGCACGACTTCGTCATCGAATGCGAAGTCGCTGATCTGAGCAAGTGGCTTTGAAAAAAGCTTGTCTGTGTCGGTCATTGCCTGTTTCCAACCTGGCAGAAAAGCAGGCATATTACCGGAAGTGGCTGCACTTGACAGGATCTGACCCTGACTGCTTCACTGCGTCGTCGTGATGGCTACCGGCCATGCTCCATGTGAAGGATCCCGGATCAAAGCCTGTCATGGGAATGGCGCTGATATTCAGTTGTCTTGTTTGCGCGGTTTTTTTGACATTTCAGGTCGTTTTGCTGTTCGTTTACGTCTCGAGCGGTGGCATACTGTCCTATATTGGGTTGCAGAACGAAAACTATTGACGCTCCCCAAAGGGAATGCGACGGATAGCGCAAGTGGTGGTATCGGTGCCACTTACAGGAAAAGAGGAAAGGGTATGGCAGTCAAACGCCAAGTGATTGTTGGAGTTGCCTCATTGGCTGCTCTGTATGTGGGAGTAAGTAATGCACTGGGTCTGGGGGAAATGCGACTTGATTCTTCGCTGAATCAACCGCTGAGCGCCACGATTCAGCTGCAGGATGCGCAGGGCCTTTCTGCCTCTGATATCATCGTGTCACTGGCCGCACCTGACGCTTTTGACAGGGCAGGTATCGACCGTCCGTTCTTTCTGAATGATCTGCGCTTTGTGCCAGTAGTCGAAAACAATCGACTTCTCATTCGCGTGGAATCTACTCGACCGGTCCGTGAGCCCTATCTGAACTTCCTGGTAGAATTGCGACGTCCTGGCGGTCGGATGCTCCGCGAGTACACGGTGCTCCTAGACCCACCACTGTATGATCCGCAGAAGGTTAGCGTCACTGCCCCTGCCGCTCCTCGGACCCAGGCACGTGTCACCAGTGCGCCTGCTACCGCAACTGCTCCTGTTGCATCCAGGGCCGATCAGGCAATCACTCAACCTGCCAGTACTGCACTCCAATCGCTGCCCGATCTTCAGCCACAATCAGACGCCCAGCAGTACACCACTGTGGCCGGTGACAGTCTGTGGGACATCGCGGTCAGCCAGCGTCCCGATAGTTCAGTGCCGATCCGCGTGAGCATGTCAGCGATACACGCACTCAACCCTGAGGCCTTTATTGGGGGTGACATCGACAAGCTGCGCCAGGGCCATACCCTGACGATGCCGACCAGGGAGCAACTTGTTACTGCCGGGGCGCCCCGAAGTCTGCTGGAGCGCTCGGACTCTGCGCAAGAAGCGGTTGTAGAGGCTCCGGCTCCTCCCTCTGCTGTCGAAGAACCTGCAGCCGCAGTCGCACGTCCTGAAGAGGACGTCAGCGAAATGGCTGAAGCGCAACCGGTCGAGGATGCGGAACCTGCTACTGACTCGATGTCCGATGCGCCGGAAGTCGCCGCCACTAGTGAAGCGATCCAGGACGATGCGCCTATTGCCGATGCGGTACCCGTCGAGGACCCAGATAGCGCTCAGGTGCGTTTGAGAATCGAGGAGACTACCCTCGAGGCAGTTGATGCAGACTCCGCAGCCCTGCTGGGCAGGTTGAATGCCCTGGAAAGCCGATTCAATGTCTTGCTGAGCGAGCTGGATGCCCGTGACGCCCAGATTGCCAGCCTCCAGGCAGAGCTTGAAGTGCTTCGTGCGGCCAAGGCGGCCGAAGCCGAAATGGATGAAGAGCTCGCCGGTATGGCGGGGGCAGGTTCAATCGGAGCCGGCGATGCTGGCTCTGGACCCTCGGCCGCAGGTGGAAGCGATGATCCTACTGCCGGTGCGGTAGCAGCCAACGTTCTGCCCGGAGAAGAACCTGAAACATCACAGGGTTCCTCCTGGCTGAGTTGGTTGACCTTGCCTTTGGTCTTCATTGCTTTCCTGTTGGGCTGGTTGCTGTCCCGCCGCCGTCAGCAGGAAGAAGAGCCTGTGGTTGCTGCACGTGAAGTTGAAGATGAATCCCATGGTGGCTTCTCATCGAATGTCACTACCGTGCCGGCTATGGTTGCCAGGCCGGTTGCCCAACCGGCCAAGGCCATTGTCGATCCTCTGGATGGTGTAGAGCTGTATGTCACCTATGGTCGCTTTGCTGAAGCACGCACCATGCTCGACAAGGCTATCGATGAAGAGCCCGAGCGTCTTGACCTGCGTTACAAGCAGTTGCGAGTCCTGGCTGAGCTGGGTGATGGTGCTGCTTTTGCCGAGCAGGAAGAGGAAGTGGTTGAGCTTGGCGGAGACGTTGAGCGTATCGATCAGATCAAGGCTCGTTTTCCTCTGTTGTTCAACGATCAAGGTGATGTGGTCGAAAAGGTTGACCGAGTCGAGCCTCTGCTGACCGACGAGGAAGATGATTCCGAATTCCGTTCTGGTATCGAGGAAGAACACGACGAATCAAATACCAGCCAACTGAATCTGAACGATTTCACTCTGGACCCTGACTGGGATCTGATTGATGGTCTGAGTCCTGAGCCGATGCGCAAAAGTACTACGCGTGAGGCAGTGAGTGATACCGACAGGACCATTTCGGAAGAGGAGTTCGAGAGCAGCCTGCACAAGTTCCCGCAGGTGGAAGAGCTTGACGACGATCGGGACAAGCACTTTAGTTCGACCGATTACGAAGATCAAAAGCCTTCGGATAAAAAGTAACGTCTGAAATCAGGCTGCTTGACTAAAAGGCGACTCGATGGGGAACCAGCGAGTCGCTTTTTTTGTGCTCAGTCAAATAACATTTTCGCCACGTCACGGAAGTGACTGGCGAAATGAATCTGCATGCCTTTTTTCAGATAATCGGGTAGTTCCTCGTATTCGCTTCGGTTGTCCTCGGGCAGTATCAGTTCGTTAATGGACTGGCGTCTTGCGGCTATGACTTTTTCGCGGATACCGCCGACTGGCAATACCTGTCCGGTTAGCGTCAGTTCGCCGGTCATGGCCATATTTTTGCGGGGAGTCTGGTTGCGTGCCAATGAGAGCAGCGCGCTAGCCAGTGTGACGCCTGCGCTCGGGCCATCCTTGGGTGTGGCCCCCTCGGGTACATGCAGGTGGACAAAGGCCTTGTCAAAAAATTCAGGGTCGGCCTTGTAGCTTTTCAGGTTGGCGCAGATATAGCTATAGGCTATCTCGGCGGACTCCTTCATTACTTCACCCAGTTTGCCAGTCAGTTTGAAACCCCGATTCAGGGTGTGAATGCGAGTGGCCTCTACCGGTAGTGTTGCCCCGCCCATGGAGGTCCATGCCAGGCCGGTAATGATCCCCACTCCCTTGAGCATTCTTTCCTTGCGGAAGGGCGCAGAGCCCAGCAGGGACGGAAGATTCTCGGGCTTGATGCTGATTTTTTGTTCCCTGTCCTCCAATAGCCGCATAACCGATTTGCGCACAATTTTTGCCAACTGTTTGTCGAGATTACGCACGCCTGCTTCGCGGGCATAACCTTCGATCAGGGTGCGAAGGGCCTTGTCGGTGATTCGCAACTGGCCTTTACGCACGCCGGCTCGCTCCAGTTGTCGTGGCCATAGATGGTTCTTGGCAATGGCCAGCTTTTCCTCGCTGATATAGCCCGAGAGTCTGATTACATCCATGCGATCTAGCAGGGGGCCGGGAATGCTGTCGAGAACGTTGGCGGTACAGACGAAGAGCACCTTGGACAGATCCAGACGAAGGTCCAGGTAGTGGTCGAGAAACTGGCTGTTCTGCTCAGGATCCAGGGTTTCCAGTAGCGCCGAGGCCGGGTCGCCCTGGTGACTGCTCCCAAGCTTGTCGATTTCGTCCAGCATGATCACCGGATTCATTACACCGACATCCTTGAATGCCTGGACGAATTTGCCTGGCATCGCGCCGATGTAAGTTCGACGGTGCCCCTTGATCTCTGCCTCATCACGCATGCCGCCGACACTGAAGCGATAGAAGGGGCGACCAAGGCTTTCGGCGATTGAATGGCCTATGCTGGTCTTGCCCACACCGGGCGGTCCCACCAGCAGCATTATCGAGCCCGAAACCGTCCCCTTGAATGCACCCAGTCCGATAAATTCCAGAATACGTTCTTTAACATCCTTGAGGCCGTCGTGGTCGCGGTCCAGGACCTTGCGCGCATGGGCAATATCCAGATTGTCAGCATGGGTGATACCCCAGGGAATTGAAGTAGCCCAATCCAGATAGTTGCGCGTCACCGCGTACTCGGGGGAGCCCGTCTCCAGAACCGACAACTTGTTCAGCTCTTCCTCTATTTTCTTGGCTGTGGCATCGGGCAGAACCTTGTCCTCCAGCCGATCACGAAATTGCTCGATATCCGCCGTGCGGTCATCCTTGGACAGACCCAGTTCCTTCTGAATGACCTTGAGCTGTTCCTTGAGAAAAAATTTGCGCTGACTATCGCTGATGGTTCGATTGACCTCCGCGCTGATCTCTCCCTGCAGCCGCGCAACGTCGATTTCTTTCTTTAACAGCACCAGCACCTTTTCCATTCGTCGCAGGACTGGAACGGTATCCAGGATATCCTGCAGTTCACTTCCCTTGACGGAGGTAAGCGTGGCGGCAAAATCAGACAAGGGAGAAGGCTGATTAGGACTGAATCTGTTCAGATAGTTTTTCAACTCTTCGCTGTAGAGGGGGTTGAGCGGTAACAGCTCCTTGATCGCATTAATCAGGGCCATGGCATAGGCGCGCACTTCATCGCGCTCGTCGGTGGGTGCCTTTGGATACTCCACCTCAACCAGATAAGGTGGTTTACGGCTCAACCACTGGGTGATCCGCACTCGGGTTATACCCTGTGCAATAAACTGGATCTTGCCATCTTCCTTAACTGAGTGATGAATCTTGACTGCACACCCTGTCTCGGGGAGACGGTCGAAGTCGAGCACGCCGTCTGCCCGCAAGGGTCCGTCAACAAAGAACAGCGATAACGCATGATGGGGAGTGCTGGAGGCTTTCTCGATCGTTTCGGCCCAGGGAGCCTCATCCATCACAACCGGCATGACCTGAGCGGGAAAGAAGGGGCGGTTGCTGACTGGCAAGAGGTACAACCTGTCAGGCAGTCGCTGATCAGGTATCGCCAGTCCCGTGCGTGCGCTTTCGTCGTCTGGTTCGTCACGTTCGATGTAATCGGAGTGTGCATTGTCGTTATCGGTCATGGAGCCTCTCTGTTCGCTACGGTTGCGTTGCACCGGGTATGGATAAGAGATGGAGTCGCAGGGTTTGTATTTCAATAGCTGCTCACCGGGTTGTGACTGTCTCGAGCAGGGACTACTATGAAAAGCCGTATCTAGTGGCCAGTTAGTATGATTCGCACTCGAGTCCTTGATCTTCCCATGCAGTGCTCGACCCATGCCCACGCCCAGCACCAATTGATCGTGGGACTCAACGGTTGCGCGGATTTTGAGGTGATGGGTCAGGGTGGCGCGGTCAGCCGTCTGCACGCCTGCCTGGTCCCGGGGCATGAAGCCCATGCATTTTCAGGCCGGGGCAGTAACGATATGTTGATCCTCGACCTTGCCACGGAGGGTCCCTCCGCTACAGGATTTACCGAGGACGGTTTATCACGCCTGTTTGAAAAGCCCCGTTTTATCAGACTGGATCAGCGCGTGCAGGGCCTCCTGGATTTCGCTGCCCATGAGTTGGCTCGTCCCAACAGCCTTGAAGGACCTCTGAACTGGCATCTCGGTGGCGTCTTGCTGCACACCCTGCATGACCGGCTGTTTTCGAGTGCGCCGCAGGTTCGGCAGCCTCCTGGCCTCGATCTTTCACGAATCGATGCCTTCATTCGTCAACGGCTCGATCAGCCGGTCAGTGTTGCCGAGATGGCTGCCCAGGTGCATATCAGCCCGAGCCACTTCCATACCCTGTTCAGGCAGCGGGCAGGGCAGTCACCGCATCAGTACCTGCTGGGAGCGCGCGTTGACGAAGCCGTCCGTTTGATCTGTCACGACGCTATACCACTCTCCGAAGTGGCCAGTCGCTGCGGATTCTCCAGCCAGAGTGCGCTTACCCATGCCGTACGTCAGCGTTGTGGCGTCACGCCAGGCAAACTTCGGCTAAATGGTGGGTATTGAGCCTTCGCTTAGCCGTTTTTCAGAGTTTTTTGCAACAAAATCCCCGGTTTTTGCAAGATTCGCCCCTGGCCGCCTTCTACAGTGGCCTGAAGGCATATGCGTTTGTTCGCTGGCTGGAATAATACGCATGAAAACAACAAGCAAATTCGTCCGCAAGCCATCCATAGGCTAGGGTTATGAGAGGAAGCATCTCTCATCTCGGCTGCGTTGGTTCTTAACGTGAGCAGTCGGGCGGAACAGGAGCACAGCAACATGTTCAAGGCTAGCGAGTCCCCAAAGGGCACATTTCTCGATACTAATCCCGATGAGTTTCTTCAGGTAGTAAGCGCAAACTACGCAGTCGACGAGTCCGACTACCTGACTGAACTGGAGAAGTTGGCTGAGCCAGAAGATATGGCTGCACTCTCGCAGCGGGCGACCAAGCTGATTCAGGACGTGCGCAAGCGCGACAACGCCAGCGACAGCATTGATGCGCTTCTTCAGCAATACAGTCTTGATACGCAGGAAGGCATCATGCTCATGTGCCTTGCCGAGGCTCTGTTGCGGGTGCCCGATGACGACACGGCCGATGCATTGATCCGCGACAAGCTGAATGCTGCCCAGTGGGATAAACATGTTGGCCAGAGCGAAAGTGCTCTGGTCAATGCTGCCGCTTGGGGCCTGGTCATGACGGGCAAGGTGGTCAACCTCGACAAGCGTCAGGATGGCACTCCGGGCACCGTGCTGGGCCGCCTGATCAAGCGCAGCGGTGAGCCGGTGATCCGTAACGCGATGCTCCAGGCCATGCGCATCATGGGCAAGCAATTCGTTCTGGGTCGCAACATCAAGGAAGCGCTGAAGAACGCCAAGGAGCAACGCGACCGGGGTTATACCTACTCCTTCGACATGCTCGGTGAAGCCGCCCTCACACGTGCTGACGCCGCCAAGTACCTGGCTGACTACAGCAGTGCGATTGCCGCACTGGCTGAAGACAAGTACAAGGGCAAGAGCCCCAAGCCCACCATCTCGATCAAACTTTCAGCCCTGCATCCTCATTACGAAAGTGCCCGAGAGCAACAGGTGCTCGACGAATTGAGCGAAACGGTTCTTGGTCTGGTACGTCAGGCGCGGGCGGGTGGTGTCGGCATCACTATCGATGCGGAGGAGGCTGATCGGCTCGAGTTGTCCCTGAAGCTGTTCCAACGTATCTATAATCATTCCGATTCAAAGGGTTGGGGCGACTTCGGTATCGTCGTGCAGGCCTATAGCAAGCGAGCTTTGCCGGTGCTGTGTTGGCTAACGCTGCTGGCCAAGAAGCAAGGCGATCTTATCCCTGTGCGGCTGGTCAAGGGCGCTTATTGGGATACCGAGATCAAGTTGAGCCAGCAAGCCGGTCTGGATGGGTATCCCGTCTTTACCCGCAAGGAAGGCACCGACGTCTCCTATCTTGCCTGTGCCCGCTACCTGCTCAGCGCTCAGACCAAAGGCCTTATCTATTCTCAGTTCGCTACTCACAACGCCCATACGGTTACCTGCATTCTCTCTATGGCCGGCGATCGTCCTTTTGAGTTCCAGCGCCTGCATGGTATGGGTGACGCGCTCTATGACACTGTGCTTGAGCAGAATACCTGCGCTGTGCGCATTTATGCTCCGGTAGGTGCACACAAGGATCTATTACCTTATCTGGTGCGTCGCCTCCTGGAAAACGGTGCGAACTCGTCCTTTGTCCACAAGCTGGTGGACAAGAAAGTACCCATCGAGTCACTGATTGAACATCCGCTGACCAGTCTGCGACGCCATGCGTCGAAGGCCAATCATCGGATTCCGATGCCAGTTGATATCTACGGCAGCGAAAGACGCAATTCACGTGGTATCAACCTGAATATCCTGTCGCACTGGTTGCCACTCAAGGCCGAGCTGGACAAACACATGGGCGCCCGCTGGACGGGTGCTCCCCTGGTTGACGGCAAACGCCTCTCGGGTGATGCACGTGCAGTCATGTGTCCCTACGAACTCTCCCATCAGGTTGGCGAAGTGATCTGGGCCACGGCAGAGCAGACCCACAGCGCCATCGATGGTCTGGCTGCAGCGTTCCCGGCCTGGAACGCCACATCTGTAGACAAGCGCGCAGCCATACTTGAACGCACGGCGGATCTGCTGGAAAAGCACATGCCGGAATTGATGGCCATTTGTACCCGTGAGGCAGGCAAGAGTTTGCAGGACGGTATTGATGAAGTACGCGAAGCTGTGGATTTCTGTCGCTATTACGCTGTGCAGGCCCGCCAGCGTTTTGCGCTCATTACCCTCCCTGGTCCTACCGGTGAGAGCAACGAGCTGTATCTGCAAGGTCGTGGTGTTTTTGCCTGTATCAGTCCGTGGAACTTTCCCCTGGCCATATTCCTGGGCCAGATATCGGCAGCGTTGGTCAGCGGTAATACCGTTGTTGCCAAGCCTGCCGAACAGACCAGTCTGCTCGCGGTGCGCTGTGTCGAGCTGATGTATGAAGCCGGCTTGCCGGGCAATGTGCTGGCACTGTTACCGGGTGATGGTAAGCAGGTTGGTAGCGTCATTACCTCCGATACTCGCATTACCGGTGTTGCTTTTACCGGCTCTACCCAGACTGCCCACGTTATCAACCGGGCGCTCGCTGCCCGTGATAGCGCAATCGCACCGATGGTGGCAGAGACCGGTGGCCAGAATGCAATGCTGGTGGATTCCACCGCATTGCCAGAGCAGGTCGTCAAGGATGTTGTGCACTCGGCCTTTACCAGTGCTGGTCAGCGCTGTTCCGCATTGCGGGTGCTGTTCATCCAGGAAGATATCGCTCCCCGTGTCATGGAATTGCTCAAGGGCGCGATGGCAGAGCTGCATGTGGGCAACCCCTTCGAGCGCTCGACTGACGTCGGGCCGGTCATCGATGAGGATGCGCGCGAGAATCTGAACAAGCACATCAAGGCCTTGAAGGCCCAGGATCGCCTGATCGGCGAGACGCCTTTGCCGTCGAACCTGGATGGCCATTTTGTAACCCCAACGGCTTTCCGATTGGACAGTATCAGTCAGCTGGACAAGGAGCATTTCGGGCCGGTACTGCACGTCATTACCTGGCGCAACAATACCCTGGACAAGATGATCGATGAGATCAATGCGACCGGGTTCGGGCTGACCCTGGGTATTCATAGCCGCAACGAAGATACCGCGCTGCATATTGATCGTCGGGTCCGCATCGGCAATGTCTACATCAACCGCAATCAGATCGGCGCTGTTGTCGGTGTACAGCCCTTTGGCGGTATGGGGTTGTCAGGCACGGGGCCGAAGGCCGGTGGGCCGCATTATTTGCTACGCTTTGTGACAGAACGCACGCGCACCATCAACACAACAGCTGTGGGCGGCAATGCCAGCCTGCTGTCGTTGGGCAATGGTGAGCCATGAGCAGGAACGCGTCAGTCCAGTACTGGCGCCGTGGAGCAGAGGGAATTGATAAGTACTTCCCCATACCAATAACAGGACAGGGATTGTCCGACTATAAAGAGAGAAGAACCCATGACTGGTAACATTGGCATTGTGAGTGCGACCTTCGCGGTCTACATCGCGGTGATGTTAGCCCTCGGCTACGTCGCCTATAAACGAACCACCAACCTGTCCGACTATATTCTGGGCGGACGCTCCCTCGGCCCGGGCACAGCAGCATTATCGGCTGGCGCATCGGATATGAGTGGCTGGTTGCTGCTGGGTCTTCCCGGTTATGCACTGGCCGCGGGCTATGAAGCTACCTGGATTGCAGCCGGTCTGTTGGCGGGTACTTATCTCAACTGGCTGATTGTCGCCAGGCGCCTGCGCGTCTACTCCCACGCGGTTAACGATTCGTTGACCCTGCCGGCTTACTTCGAATTCCGTTTCGAAGACAAGAGTCGCGCGTTACGGGTGATTTCGGCCATCTTCATTCTGTTGTTCTTCCTGTTCTACACCAGCTCCGGTCTGGTTGCAGCGGGTAAACTTTTTGAAAGTACCTTTGGCCTTGATTACCAGACAGCAGTGATAGTCGGTACTCTGGTCATCGTGTCATACACGTTCTTTGGCGGTTTCCTCGCTGTGTCCTGGACCGACGTGATCCAGGGCCTGCTAATGGCCGCAGCCCTGGTAATTGTTCCGATCATGGCGCTTAACTCCATGGGCGGCTGGGGCAGTGCGCAGGCGGCTATGGCGGCAAGCAATCCGGAACTGCTGACCTTCTTCAACGATGTCGAAGGCAATCCTCTGGGTTTTGTTGCGATTATTTCCCTGCTCGCATGGGGCTTGGGCTACTTCGGCCAGCCGCACATCCTCGCGCGATTCAAGGCAATTGGTGATGATGCAGCGCTGCCGACGGCTCGCCGCATTGCCGTGCTCTGGACAGCGATCTGTCTGGTGGCTGCGTTGATGGTTGGCTGGGTAGGCATCGGATATCTGGGCGAAGCAGGAATCGGCGATGCCGAGACTGTTTTCCTGGCGCTGATTCAAGCGATGATGCATCCAATCGTGGCAGGTATTCTGTTGGCTGCCGTACTGGCCGCCATCATGTCTACTGCTGACTCGCAGTTGCTGGTGTCTTCCTCCGCGCTTGCCGAAGACTTCTACAAGGCACTGTTCCGTCGTGACGCCACCCAGACGGAACTGGTCTGGGTAGGTCGCTTTGCAGTTGTGGGGATCGCGATTCTGGCATTGGTCTTTGCATTCAACCCGGAAAGCACGGTTCTCAGCCTGGTATCCTATGCCTGGGCCGGCTTCGGTGCAGCCTTTGGTCCGGCAGTCATCCTGTCCTTGTTCTGGAAGCGCATGAACCGCAATGGTGCGCTGGCCGGTATCATCGTTGGTGGTATCACCGTAGTGGTGTACAAGCAGATCGACACCATCGGGTTGTACGAGATCGTACCTGGCGTAATCCTGGCGACTATCGCCATCGTCGTTGCGACTCTGCTGAGCCCTCCACCGTCGAGCACCATCGAAGAAACCTTTGATGAAGTAGCCAACAGCTACTAAGCGGTCCAGGCGGGGCGGCGCTGTCCGTCCCGTCTTGATATATCGACCTGATAACCCACTGCCAGCCCTGGCAGTGGGTTATTGCGCAACAGTCTTTCCCGTTCTCAATCTTGCATTCGAGCTCTCGCTGACTTCTAATACTGACTGACGCGTCAGTCCGAGAGTGAGGTATGTCCCCCGAGTCCACAGATTTATCTGCCAAACGTGCTCGTATGCCCGCAGCAGAGCGCTGTGGGCAGATTTTGTCGGCGGCTATCAAGGTGTTTTCCGAGCAGGGTTTCCGCTGCACCGAAGTTCAACAGATTGCAGATATGGCCAAGGTAGGCAAAGGAACGGTGTATCGTTTCTATCCCACCAAGGATGAATTGTTTCAGGCCGCGGTTGAGGATGTCATGCAACGTTTGACCGCTCAGGTAGATGATGCGGTTCGTCCGATCAAGGATCCCCTGGAGCATCTGCGTGTGGGCTTCAAGGCGTATATGGCCTTCTTCCAGTCCCATCCTGAGGCCATCGAGCTTTTTGTGCATGAGTCCGCGGAGTTTCGCCGGGTAGGTCAGCCGCGTTATTTCGCCTATTCGGATATGCGCCGACAGGCCTGGATCGATGTCTATCAACAGCTCATAGACAGTGGCCGATGCCGGGTAGCCGATCCCCAACAGATGCTTGATGTGGTTGGTAATCTTGCTTATGGCAGCGTACTGGTCAATCGCATTTCAGGGCGCAATGAATCTCTCGACGACATCGCCGAACAGTTGCTGGACATGGTTCTTTACGGCGTTCTGAAACCGCAGGATCAGAACAATTAAACAGCAGTCATTTTTTACCCTTATTGAGCGATAGTGATTTATGCAAAGTTTCATCCCTGGATCCGCAGCTTTCCTGGCTGCTTCCCGTGTACACCTCGTCGTCGCTATGGCGATCGCCGGAATGCTGGTTGGCTGCAGTGACGATGCCGCTCAACAAACGCAACAACGGCCTGCGGCTCAGATTACCGTGGAAGAGGTCACGCGCGCGGATGTTGAGCTGACCCGCGAATACCCAGCACGCATACGCGGGGCAAGGGAGGTGCAGGTTCGTGCGCGTATTTCTGGCGTGTTACAGGAACGTGTTTACCGCGAGGGAGCCCAGGTCGAGGAAGGGGATCTGCTGTTCATTATTCACCCCGAGCCTTTGCAGATTGTTGCGGAACAGGCCAAGGCCTTCCGTGCCAACGCCATTGCCGAGTTGCGCCAGGCCGAACGTGAGTGGGATAGGGCGCAGAAACTTTTTGAGCGTGGAGTTATCAGTGCCAGTGAGCGAGACCGCCTGATTTCGCAGCTGGAGTTTGCCCGTGCAGGCCTGGCCGAAGCCGAAGCGCGACTTGATGAAACGCAACTGAATCTTTCCTATACCCAGGTCCGTGCGCCGATGGACGGCAGCACCAGTCTGGAAGTGCTGCCCGAGGGTAGCGTGTTGGCGGTCGGTGCTCTGCTGACCACGATTACCCGGCAGGACATAGTGCATGTACTTTTTGCCTTGCCTGAACAGGATGCCGCCATGCAGCGCGCCGCGCAGCTCAAGGACGACAGTGTCAGCGGTACAGTGCTTCTGGAGCTGGCTGATGGTTCCGAATACCCCCTGCCAGGGAAGGTCGACTTTACATCGAGCAGTATCGACAGTGCCACCGGCACCATTACTTTGCGTGCCGTATTCGACAATCCCGAGAGGCAACTTATCCCGGGTCAGTTCGTTCGAGTCAGTATGGTCTTGCGCCAATTCAATGATGAAATCCTGGTGCCTACCGGTGCCGTGGGTGCTGACGCCGAGGGTCCGCTGGTATGGGTGGTCAAGGATGATGAAACAGTCGAAAGGCGTGCGGTTGAACTTGGGCCTGTTATTGATGAGCGCCAGGTGATCAGCGGTGGCTTGCAGATCGGTGAGCGTGTTGTCGTCAATGGTCAGGTCGGCCTGATGCCTGGCGTGACGGTCCGGATTACCAATGCTGATACGGACCAGCCCACGGCCGCGCGCGCAGAGGGAGAGTAGTCCGCATGCTGCAATTTTTTATTGATCGGCCGATTTTCTCGACTGTCCTCTCGATTCTGATCCTGATAGCTGGCGGCGCGTCACTCGCGCAACTGCCGGTTGAACAATACCCCGAGGTTGTCCCACCGCAGATCGTGGTCCAGGCCAGCTACCCGGGTGCCAGCGCCACGGTAATAGCTGAAACCGTTTCAGCGCCGCTGGAACAGGCAATCAACGGCGTCGATAACATGCTCTACATGGAATCCTACAGTGCGGATTCCGGCGCCATGCAGTTGACTGTGCATTTTCAGATTGGCACTGACCCTGATCAGGCAACTATCGACATCAACAATCGAGTGCAAAGGGCCACCGCACGTCTGCCACAGGAGGTCCGCAATCTGGGCGTGCAGGTACAGGCGCGTTCGACGTCCATTCTGCAGGTTATTACCCTATCCTCCGAGCAGGAGCAGCTCGGCACCCTGGACATCAGCAACTACGCGCTCTTGAATGTATTGGACGAACTCGTCCGACTGCCCGGCGTAGGCAATGCGGCGCTCTTTGGTGCGCAGGACTATTCGATGCGTATCTGGCTCAGGCCTGACAAGTTGGCTGAGTACGGTCTGACGCCCAGTGATGTTGCCGCGGCGCTGCGCGAGCAGAATGCCCAATTTGCTGCTGGCCGCATTGGCGCGGAGCCCGCACCGCCGGGTCAGACCTTTACCTACAGTGTCAGTACCCCTGGTCGGCTGGTTACAGCCGAGGACTTCGAGCAGATTATTCTGCGCGCAGATGTGGACGGACGCACCCTGCGCCTTGGCGATGTTGCCCGCGCCGAACTGGGTGCCCAGAGCTATGACTTCAGCGCCACATTCAATGCCAAGAATGCGGTGCCGATCGGTATTTATCTCCAGCCAGGCGCCAACGCCCTGGAAACAGCCGAAAACGTGCGCCAGGCAATGCAGCGCATATCCGAAGACTTCCCCGGGGATCTGGTATTCAGTATTCCCTACGACACGACAATCTTTATTGACGTGTCGATCCGCGAAGTGATTATTACGCTGATCCAGGCACTTGCCCTCGTATTATTGGTCACCTTTTTGTTCTTGCAGCATCTCAAGGCTACCCTCATACCCCTGGTGGCCATTCCGGTTTCCTTGATCGGTACCTTTGCGGGTATGCAGCTGTTTGGTTTTTCGGTCAATCTCCTGACACTTTTCGGTCTGATCCTGGCAATTGGTGTTGTCGTGGATAACGCGATCATCGTCATGGAAAACGCCGAGCGACTGATCAAGGAGGAGGGGCTTTCGAGCTATGAGGCTGCCAGCAAAACCATGCAGCAGGTATCCGGTGCCGTGGTCGGTTCAACTCTGGTGCTGGTGGCGGTATTTGCCCCGGTGGGCTTTCTGGGCGGTCTCAGTGGAGAGTTGTACCGTCAGTTCGCGGTCACCATCGCGGTATCTGTAGCGCTTTCTGGCGTGGTCGCGCTAACGCTGACGCCCGCCATGTGCGCGATTCTTCTGGACAGGGACCAAACTGAACCTTCTCCGGCTTTTGCCTGGTTCAATAATGGTTTCGATCGTCTTACCGATGGTTTTGCTGCGGTGGTTGGCTGGATGCTGACGCATGTAAAGATCACGCTGGCCCTGTTTGTTCTGTTGATCGGTTCAACCGTGTTTCTGCTCGATCGCATGTCCAGCGGACTGGTGCCACAGGAGGATCAGGGCTTTTTGTTGGCTGTTTACCAATTGCCTCCGGTATCAGCTCTGGGCCGAACGGAGGTTGTGCGTGAGGTAATCAGCAAGCAGATTGTGGGCATGGAAGAGATCAAAGGCGTAACCAGCTTCGCCGGCTTCGATATTCTCAATCGCGGATTGCGTACCAACACCGGTGTTGCCTTTGTTACCTTGATTGATTGGGACGAGCGTCCAGGCGAGGAACACAGTGCTCAGGCGGTGGCTAACCGGATCGCCGGTATGGGTGCGCAGTTGCAGGAAGCCAACGTTTTTGCCTTCGTCCCACCGCCCATCATGGGGCTGTCACTGACAGGTGGCGTGGAGGGCTATCTGCAGCTCCTGGGCGAGGGTAACCCGCGCAAACTCAAGGCAGTGGCCGATAAACTGGTTGCCGCCGCGAGTCAGCGGCCGGAACTGGTCAATGTACGAGCTGCAGTTAATGTGGGTGTGCCGCGTTACAATTCCACCGTGGACTGGGACAAGGCCAAGTCCATGGGCATCGCGATTGATGACATCTTTGTCACCATGCGCAGCACCTTTGGCGCGTTGTATGTGAACGACTTTACCCTTGAAGGCCGTAACTGGCAGGTCAATATGCAGGCCGAGTCGTCCTTCCGTAGTGCCCCGGAGGATATTGGCAAGGTCTTCGTCCGTGCCGGCAGCGGTGAGTTGGTCCCGTTGAGCTCCGTGGTGAATCTGGAACGTACCCAGGGTATCGATAGCGTCAGCCGCTTCAACCTATACAGGGCGACCAAGGTCAGTGCGGATCCGGCGCCCGGTTATAACACTGCCGACGCGCTTGCGGCGATGCGCATCGTTTCTGCCGAAGTGTTGGGGCCAGAGGCGCAGTTGGGTTGGGTGGGCGAGGCTTACCAATTGCTGGACTCGGCCTCCTCCGGAGCGATTGCATTTGCCTTGGGCATATTGATGGTATTCCTGATTCTGGCCGCCCAGTACGAACGCTGGAGCCTACCCCTTGCGGTGGCTACGGCGATTCCCTTTGGCGTCTTTGGTGCAGTGGTCACCTCGATGTTGCGGGGGTTCCCCAATAACATCTATTTTCAGGTTGGTCTACTGGTACTTATTGGTCTGGCCGCCAAGAATGCAATTTTGATCGTCGAGTTCGCCGCACAGAACCGCAAGGAGGGGATGTCTCCCTTTGATTCGGCTCTGACCGCGGCGCGCCAGCGTTTCCGCGCGATCATGATGACTGCCTTGACCTTTATTATCGGCAGTCTGCCGCTGGCATTCAGCACCGGTGCTGGTGCGGTCAGCCGTCAGGAGATTGGAACAGTGGTGGTTGGCGGCATGCTTGCCGCCAGTACCCTGGCACTGATTTTCGTACCGGTGTTCTACATGCTGTTGGAGCAGCGCGGCTTCAGGCGTCGGGAATAACCGACAGCAGGAAGCTGTACTCCTCGGCCAACTCGCGCATGGCCTGGTAGCGTCCGCTGGCGCCGCCATGGCCTGCGCTCATCTGGGTACGCAGCAGGAGCGGATTGTGGTCAGTCTTGCTATGACGCAACTTGGCCACCCACTTGGCGGCTTCCCAGTATTGCACGCGCATGTCGTGGTAGCCGGCGGTGACAAACAGGGCAGGGTAGTCCTGTCTCTTGACCTGCTCGTAGGGTGCGTAGCTCTTGACCCGTGCAGCCACCACTGGATCGCGCATATCACCCCATTCTTCATACTCACCCACCGTAAGCGGGAGTTCCGGATTATTCATGGTATTGAATACATCGACGAAGGGCACGTCAGCGACTGCCGCCGCAAACAGACCGGGACGTTGATTGATTACATTGCCGACAAGCAGGCCACCGGCGCTGCCGCCAGCGATGACTAACTGGCGTTTACTGGTAATACCGATTTCTATCAAACGCTCTGCGCAGGCGATGAAATCACTGAAGGTATTTTCCTTGTGCTCAAGCTTACCTGCCTGATACCAGCCTTCACCCAGATCCGCGCCACCGCGGACGTGGGCAATCGCGAACTGCCAACCCCGTTGCAGCAATGAAAGGCGTGCATGGGAAAACCAGGGATCCATACTCGCCCCATATGAACCGTAGCCGTAAAGATAGAGGGGCGCGGGTTCGGCGTTTGTACCTCGCAGCCTGACCAGGCTGATTGGAACACGGGCGCCATCGGCACTGATTGCCCATTCTCGAACGACTTCATAATCCTCAGCGTCGAACGCACCTTCAACCGGTACCTGTTTGAGTACCTTTTGTGTGCCGCTGGCAATATGCAGTGCCAGGATCTGGGCGGGCCTGTTCAGCGACTCGTAACGCAGGCGCACATGGTTGCTCTGGTATTCCTCTCCGCCCTGTACATGAAGGCTGTAGACCGCATCAGGCATGCTCACCACATAGTCTGGTGCGTCAGCGGGGCGCACTTCCAGAGTGACCAGCCCCTGGTCACGATAATGCAACAGCAGGCCTGCAGCCTGTACGCTGAAGTCTTCAAGCGTGCGGTCTGAATCGGTTGCCACCAGGCGTTGCCACTGTGCCTGTTCAGGTTGCTCTGGATCCGCGTGGTACAGGCAGAAGTTTTCACCTTCAGCATTACTACGGATCAGCAGACCATTCGGGCCATGATCCACATGATATTCATGCCCATCAACGCGGGGCGCCATGACTTTCCAGGCGCCTTCAGGCTGATCAGCGGGCAGTATCTGTATTTCGCTGGTGTTCTTGCTTGAACTGGCGAGCATCAACCATTGTTCAGAGCTACTGCGATAGACGTGCAGATAGAAACGTTGGTCCGGCTCGTGGAACAGGTGCGCTGGAGCATGCTGTGGGTGAAGCCGCCAGAGGTGCGCTGGACGCGAGGTTTCGTCCATGCTGATTGCAAAAAGAAAGGCACTGTCTGCAGCCCAAATCAGACTGCCGTCGGCCTGATCGAGCGGTAGTTCGGTGACCTCGCCGCTGGTGATGTTTTTCAGGTAAAGCGTATAGACCTCGTCGCCCTGGCGATCCAGGCTGTAAGCCAGCCATTGATGGTCAGGACTGATTGAATAATCACCCAGTTGCAGAAATCCCTCGCCAGCCAGGTCGTTCAGGTCCAGTAACAAGGACTCACTGGCGCTGTCGATCTCGAGACTGTCATCAGCAGGTCGCTTGCAGCGATAGAAGCGAGGATACTCGGCGCCTTTTTCAGTGCGCTGATAGTACAGCCAGGTCCCCCATATGCCTGGCAGTGACAGATCGGTTTCGCGTATGCGGCCGCGGATCTCGTTGAAAAGAGCCTCCCGTTGATCGTCGTTTTCGCGCAACCAGTTTTCGGTGAGTTCGTTCTCGCCGTTGAGATATGCCAGAACATCCGGACTGTCGCGCTCCTCTAGCCAGGCATAAGGATCGGCGGTAGTGTCGCGGCGGGCTGGTATTGGCATCGGGTTGGGACTCCTCGGATAAAAAAGTTATTATAGCTGCACACTCCATCAAGCGACGGTGACATGCCCGATGTTTAACGAATCAGAGTACGAAACAGTATGGCTTGTCTACCTGGCGGCTGCGGCATGTGGCTGGTTGGTCTGGTGGAAAATGACCAGCTGGATTGCCTGGTGGTTTGTGCGCGAGCCGCTGTGGGTGATGATGGCAGTGCTTTTGTTCACGCCAGTCAAGGTCGACCCGATGGGAACAACACAGGCTCCAGGAACAATCATCCTGCTGCTTGATGCGATATTGAATACCGGAGAGAACGAGGCGCGAATGCTGGGCGATCTTAGCCTGGTGATGGGCGTGGCACTGGCAATATATATCGTTTTCGCCTTGTTGCGCGCTGCCTGGATTCGATGGCGTCCGATTGAAACCAGATATGCTCGAGGCCAGCACTGAAGGCGTCTGATTGAAAAGCCACCACTGCGCAATGCAGTGGCGCGCACTAGAAATTACTCTTCGGTCTTTTGCTCGTACAGCGTTCTGGCAAGGCGCATGATCTGCTCCTGAAACTCACTACGCTGCAGGTCGGTCATCGGGCAGATGCCGATCTGTTCAAATAGTCTGTAACCCCTTACCGAGAAGAACAGAATACTTGCCTGGGCCAGGCCCAGTGGAGACTCAGCCAGTATATTGAACAGCCCCTGGACATCGTCAGAAGTGGTCTGCAGTAACTCCGGATTGCTGGCAGCTGCAGCGAGTATCGCAGAGTCCAGATTCTTTTCTTCATTCGACTCGCTCAGGTTGCTCAACAGCAGCGATTTGAGCTCGCGCATGGGTTCGTCTGGCAGAACACTCTCATAAGCTCTCCAGCGAATCCGGAACCGCTCCAGCCGGTGTTCGATCATGGCGGCCAGCAGGGCTTCACGATCTGGAAACAACGTTTCCAGTGCAGCCTGTTCGATGCCAGTGCGTTCGCTCAGGCTGGAAAAGGTCAGCTGAGATGCACCGCGCTCACTGACAATCGCTTCGGCGGCACGGAAGATCGTCAGTCTGCGGTTATCTTCGGTTTTTTTTGACTCGGTGCTTTCCACTGCGGAAACCCCCTCTTAGACGTCCTGGTGGCGGGTTGCGAAAAGGCAACACGGGTAAAAGCTGCGCCGGGTGGTCCCCAAACGGCCTTTCTGATGGCCCATAGGGTACGACTTAAGGTCTATTCAGGCGAGTTTTTTTTGCGGCGCAAGAGAACGCATGAGGCTGAAATTCAGGCAATAAAAAACCCGGCCGGAGCCGGGTTTTTCAGTCAAGCTTCGGAATTAACCGATAACCTGAATGTTTGCAGCTTGCTTGCCTTTAGGACCAGTAGTGATGTCGAAGGACACCTTCTGGTTCTCGGCGAGGGATTTGAAGCCCTGAACCTTGATTTCGGAGAAGTGGGCGAACAGATCATCACCACCGCCGTCTGGAGTAATGAAGCCAAAGCCTTTAGTGTCGTTGAACCACTTAACTGTACCAGTTGCCATTTCGGATAATTCCTATCAAATTAAAAAAACTTGAGCATTGCTCAATTAAAGCGCGGGGAATCAAAGATTACGAGAATGACAAACTTACGTACTGAAAAGTGCGCTTGCAGCCTACTACTCTATCTTGAAAACCTACGCGCTCACTTTGCGCCTTAGTGCAGACCTTGTCAAGCGAGGCTTTCGCCGCGCTGTTTCAATGCTTGCGGTACAAAATGAACGAAACTCAGTATACGACAGATTGAAGAAATAACACCCCTGAAGCGAAATTAATTTGTAATTAGGCTGCCATTCGTCGGAATCCGTACATTAGGTCCGGCGATAAGGAAATACGTCCAACACCTGTCCATCCTTTATGCGGTCCTGCAGGCCTTTCCAGTAATCCGCGTCAAACAGATCGCCATGAATCTTGGAAAACTGCCTGCGGTGGTTGATGTCGGCAAACAGGAATACGGGGAATTCCTCGGGGAACACATCATTGTGCCCGACCGAATACCAGGGCTCGGAAGCCATTTCCTGTTCTGGGTACATTGCCTCGGGAATGTGTCGGAAGTTCACTTCGGTCAGATAGCTGATTTCATCGTAATCATAGAACACGACTCGGCCATGCCGGGTAACACCAAAGTTTTTCAACAGCATGTCGCCCGGGAAGATATTGGCTGCAGCCAGTTCCTTGATGGCTTTTCCGTAGTCCAGCAGGGCTTCACCAGTCTGGGTCTCTGTGGCGTTCTCCAGGTAAATATTCAAGGGCGTCATGCGGCGCTCGGTCCAGCAATGGCGTACCAATATCTGATCGCCTTCTTCTATTACGGTTGAAGCAGCGACTTCCAGAAGCTCTGCCAGGCACTCCGGCTCGAAGCGCTCGCGGGGGAAACGGAAGTCGGCAAACTCCTGTGTATCAGCCAGACGTCCGACTCGGTCGTGTCGCTTCACCAGCCGGTAACGATCAATGACTGTTGCCCTGTCGATGTTCTTGGACGGGGCGAACTTGTCCTTGATGATCTTGAATACGGTATTGAAGCCGGGGAGGGTGAATACGCTCATCACCATGCCGCGCACACCGGGCGCCATCATGAAACGATCTTCGCTGGTAGCCAGGTGGGAAATCAGGGCGCGATAGAACTCTGACTTGCCCTGCTTGTAAAAGCCGATTGCCGTGTACAGCTCAGCTATATGCTTACTTGGCAGCAATTGTTTTAGAAACGCCACAAGCTCTGCGGGTACAGGCGCATCAACCATGAAATAGGAGCGCGTAAAGGAGAAGATGATGGATACCTGGGATTCATCGGTGATCAAGGTGTCAACGCTGATACCTTCATTGTCCTGGTGAATCAGGGGCAGGACGAAAGGCCATTGCTCATTCTGGCTGAGCACGCGTCCCACCAGATAGGCGCCCTTGTTGCGGTAGAATACTGATTGCACCAGCTCGATGGTCAGGCCGCGATCATTTTGCGCCCACTCCGGCAGCCCTTTTTTCAGGTGCTCCACAATCATCTGGCAGTCCCTGTCGTAGTCGACCCAGGGTGTGCTGAAGTTATGCTCGTCAAGCACCTGGCGAACGAGATTGTCCAGGGATCCGTCGGAAATGAACCCCCGCGTCAGCGGAATGCGTGAGGGCGGACGTCCCGGGGGGCGAGTGGTATGCACGAACATGGTCTCATCACTAATCTGATCATGATGATGCAGGCTGGTGAAAATCGAATTGAACCAAGTCTCTGCCAGCTCGTCATCAAAACGTTGGGCAATAAGTTCTATATAGGCGAGTCGAATCTGGGGCCACACTGCAACGTCAAGGACGTTGCTCGCAGCCTCGTTGTGCTCGAGGGCAGCCGAGGTGGCGGCCACGCACTCTTCGTACAGGTTGATGCGCAGGGTCGAAGCTTCCTGAATCTCGGTCCAGCGTGCCTCCTCGAATCGTCGCCGAGCGCCGGCAGTGACCTCGCGGAAGCCTTGGCGGTAGCTGTCGAATCCGTCGAGAATGTGTTGGGCGAGGGTAGCTGGGCTGAAAGGCATGGCGTGATCGAACCTGAGTAGGAGAGTGCAATCAGGATAGCCAGTCTCGCATCTTGGCGAAAGGGCGAGTTTCAAGCAGGCATTGCAGTTAAAACAGCGGAATACAGGGAGCTATGATGAGAAAGAAATACGGGGTCACCTATGGTGTGCTGGCGGTGATCATTATTCTTCTGGTGATCCTGCATCTGTCATTGGCCAGCCTGGTGCGCTACCTGTTGAATGAAAACATGGCGCAGATGGGCGACTACACCGGTAGCGTCGAGGGAGTGGAGCTTTACTGGTGGCGAGGCGCCTATGAATTGCACAACCTGCGAATCGAAAAGATTGAAGGTGATGTGCAGGCTCCTCTGCTAGAGGCGCCATTGATTGATATTGCCATCAGCTGGAAAGCATTATGGGAGCAGCGTGCGCTGGTCTCTGTGATTCGTTTCACCGGGCCTGAACTGACTTTTGTGGATGCGCAGAACGAGCAGGACAAGCAGGCCGGGGAGGGCGTGGACTGGAGAGAAACCCTTCAGGACCAACTGCCGATCACGATGAACGAATTGCAGGTAGTTGATGGCGTGCTGGCCTTTCGTAACTTCAGTACCGAGCCACAGGTAAATCTCTATGCCAATAATGTTGATCTGACTATTTATAACCTCAGCACCGCTGAAGACCTTGAAGGAACGCGCGATGCTTCCCTGGAAGGAACTGCAATGTTTCTCGGGCATGCGCCGATAGAGGCGCATGCCGCATTCGATCCACTGGTACGTATGGAAGACTTCGCGTTCAGATTACGTGTCACTGACGTTGAACTGCCGCGGATCAATGACTTTGCTTCGGTCTATGGCAATTTTGATTTTCAGGCTGGAAGCGGCGAGCTGGTAATAGAAGTGTCAGTCGAAGACGGAGAGCTCCAGGGCTATGTAAAACCGCTAATGCGTGATGTGCAGATTTTTGATTTCGAGCAGGACATCCAGAACAGTGACAAGGGGGTTCTACGTGGCATGTGGGAGGCTTTGGTTGGAGGCGGTGAAGCTGTCCTGAAGAACCAGCTCAAGGATCAGCTGGCCACGCGCGTTACCCTTGGCGGTACCCTGGACGATACAGAAGTCAGTCCTTTGCAAGCGTTTTTCGGTATTTTGCGAAACGGGTTCATCGAAGCCTTCAACTCCGGCTTCGACCGTCGCGAGCCCGGGGAAGGTTGATTTGCGCAGGATGGGAGCAGCGGATCATTCAGTGACTGAATACTACGTCCCGGTTCACACTGCGCCCGCGCTCACGTTATAGTCGGTAGTCAACTTTGTTGGTGTTGCTTGCCCCAGGCAACGCCAGGCCCTGACTTACCTTGAGGACAGCCGGAATGAAATTCGAAGGTACCCCTTCCTACGTAGCCACAGATGACCTGAAACTGGCGGTCAACGCCGCCATCACGCTGGAAAGGCCCCTGCTGGTCAAGGGCGAACCCGGAACCGGCAAGACCATGCTCGCCGAGCAGCTGGCCGAGTCCATGGGCATGAAACTGATTACCTGGCACGTCAAATCGACAACCAAGGCGCATCAAGGCCTGTATGAATACGACGCAGTGAGCCGTTTGCGTGACTCCCAGTTGGGTGTCGACAAGGTTCATGACGTTGCCAACTACATCAAGAAGGGCAAGCTCTGGGAGGCCTTCGAGTCTGAGGAGCGCTCCATTCTGTTGATCGATGAGATCGACAAGGCCGACATCGAGTTCCCCAACGATCTGTTGCAGGAACTGGACAAGATGGAGTTCTACGTTTACGAGACTAATCAGACGATCAAGGCCAAGCAGCGTCCGATTATCATCATCACCTCGAACAACGAAAAGGAACTTCCCGACGCCTTTCTGCGCCGCTGCTTCTTTCACTATATTGCCTTCCCTGATCGCACCACCATGCAGCGGATCGTCGATGTGCATTTCCCGGAAATCCGCAAGGAGCTTGTGGCTGAGGCAATGGATATCTTTTTTGACGTGCGCAAGGTTCCCGGCCTGAAGAAAAAGCCTTCCACCTCAGAGCTGGTTGACTGGCTCAAGCTGCTGCTTGCCGACCAGATTCCAGAAGCGGTATTGCGTGATCGTGATCCGACCAAGGCCATTCCGCCGCTTTATGGCGCGCTGATCAAGAACGAGCAGGACGTCCAGTTGCTCGAACGCCTGGCATTCATGACACGTCGTCAGAACCGCTAAGACGACAGATACGTTGAGAAAGGGGGAAGCCCATGCTTTTGGGCCTGTTCAATGAAATGCGAGCAGCGAAGGTGCCGGTATCGGTGCGCGAGCTGCTCGATCTGATTCGTGCGCTCAAGCACCATGTCGTGTTTGCCGATATGGACGAGTTCTACTATCTCGCTCGCACTGTAATGGTCAAGGATGAGCGCCACTTCGACAAATTCGACCGTGCCTTCGGCGCCTACTTCAATGGGTTGCAGAATCTGGATCAGTTGCTTGAGGCGCTGATTCCGGAGGACTGGCTGCGCAAGGAATTCGAGAAAATGCTTACCGACGAAGAAAGGGAGAAGATTCAATCCCTGGGCGGTCTGGATAAGTTGCTCGAAGAGTTCAAGAAGCGTCTGGACGAGCAGAAGGAGCGCCACGAGGGCGGCAACAAATGGATTGGTACCGGTGGGACCAGCCCATTCGGCTCCGGCGGCTACAACCCCGAAGGCATCCGCGTCGGTGATGCCGGCAAGCGTCAGGGCAAGGCCGCCAAGGTCTGGGACCAGCGCGAGTACAAGAATCTCGATGACCAGGTCGAACTGGGGACGCGCAACATCAAGGTCGCCCTGCGCCGCCTTCGTAAGTTCGCCCGTCAGGGCTCACCCGACGAACTGGATATCGACGGCACAATTGATCACACCGCCCGTGATGCCGGCTTGTTGAATATCCAGATGCGCCCGGAGAAACGCAATGCTGTGAAGTTGTTGCTTTTATTCGATATCGGCGGCTCGATGGACGCGCATATCAAGGTGTGTGAAGAGCTTTTTTCTGCCTGCAGAACCGAGTTCAAACACCTTGAATACTTCTACTTCCATAACTGCCCGTATGAGTCGGTATGGAAGAACAATCTGCGCCGCACCAATGAGCGCACGGCTACCATTGACTTGTTGCACAAGTACGGCCCGGACTACAAGGTTATCTTCGTGGGCGACGCCGCCATGGCTCCCTACGAAATTACCCAGCCCGGCGGCAGTGTCGAGCATTGGAACGAGGAAGCCGGCCATGTCTGGATCCAGCGTTTCATGGAGAAGTACAAGAAGATGATCTGGATTAATCCGTACCCCAGGGACACCTGGGACTACACCACCTCGACGCGCATTGTGCGTGATCTGATCGAGGACCGGATGTATCCATTGACGTTGGAAGGACTTGAGGAGGGAATGAAGTTCCTGAGCAAGTAAGGCGTTAGCTGGAAGCGGAAGGCTTCCAGCCCACCAGCTTTTACCCGATTTTCACTTCAGGCAGGGCGGGGCGTTCAATACGAGTTTTCTCGGTTGGCGCCATTACCGTGGCCACGCCATCTACTACCTGCTTGTCGTCCTGATTGAAAACCCGTGTAGCTATTTTTACGCGGTTTTTCGGCAACTTTTCCAGTATTTCCAATTCCACCCGAATCTCATCGCCTAGCCGTACCGGCCGCATGAAACTGATCTCCTGTCCGATATATATGGTGCCCGGTCCGGGTAGCTCGCATGCGATGGCAGCGGAAATCAGTGCACCGGAAAACATGCCATGGGCGATACGACCCTTGAAAGGGGTGGCAGCGGCGAAGGCTTCATCGAGGTGGACCGGATTCACGTCACCGGACACTGCCGCGAACAGAGTCAGATCCCGTTCAGTGACCAGGTGGGTCACAGAGGCTTTTTCGCCCGGCGTCAATTCATCGTATGTACGGTTTTCAAGCTGGGACATCGGTAGGCTCCAGGGTGGGGTAGGTGGTGGCCGGCATGTGTTGTGTCAGCCAGGCAAGCAGGTCCTGTACTACCTGCTCACGGTTGATTTCGTTGAATATTTCGTGACGCGCGTCATCATACAACTGCAAACTGACGTCTGTCAGCCCTGCATCCATGAGTCGCTGCTGCAGTTTGGCCAGCCCCCCGTTGGCGCTTACAGGGTCAACGCTGCCGCCAATGATGTGGACGGGCAAAGCTGAAGGTATCCGGCTCAGGCGCCTGGGATCGGCGATTTCCAGAAGACCGGTGAACAAGTCTTGCCAAAGGCGTGCCGTGCAATCAAAGCCGCACAAGGGGTCGGCTACATAAGCATCAACCTGGTCCGGGTCGCGTGTAAGCCAGTCGAACTCGGTTCGATTGGGCCGAAAAGCATTGTTGAACTGACCAAAGCTCAGTTTGCCGAGTGTCCGAGCAGGCTTGCCCCAGCCACGCAGCCGGCCTTCGATGACTGCTGCAAGTTTGCCCGCCTTGCTAAGTGCAGGAGGATGAGCATTACTGCCGCTGAGAATCACACCAGCCAGTCCATCCCCGTCGTCAAGAAGATGTCCCTGCACGATATAGGAGCCCATGCTGTGACCCAGAAGAAACACAGGAAGGCCGTCGGACAAGGTGAATGCCAGTTGGCGTAGGGCGCCGATATCGGAAGTCACCCTGCGCCAGCCATCGGAGTCAGCGAAGTGTCCCGGTTGATCAGCAATGCTCTGACCATGGCCCCGCTGGTCCAGGGCCAGTACAGCGTACCCGGCGTTGTTCAACTGTTCTGCGAGCCAGCGGTAACGCCCCGCATGCTCCGCCATGCCGTGGCTTATCAGTACCCAGGCGCGGGGCTGTTCATCAGCAGGCAGCCATTTATAAAAGAACAGCTTTTGCTGATCTGTGGTAACCAACCAATCGGTTTGAGCGCGCATTATTATTATTCTCCCCGTGCGTATACCAAATGAAACGCGGCAGCGTTTTGTGTTTTCGTCCAATGCTGGTAATTTTAAGAGTTACGCATAGACGTGAGCCGACTGACAAGCCTGTTCGTTCAGCGAAAAAGATCAGCGGAATAATTGAATCGGGGTGAGCGCGATTTTCATCCTGCCAGACCAACATCGGGAAAGAGGACAACAATAATGGAAGCATCGTTCTGGAGTGACAAACGCCCGCCCGGCGTGCCTAACGACATAGATTCTACGCAGTACAGTTCTATCATTGATGTATTCGAGCGTTCCTGCAAACAGTTTGCAGATCGTCCTGCCTTTACCAATATGGATACCACAATCACCTACGGTGATCTCGATAGACTGTCTGCGGATTTTGCCGGTTATCTGCAGACCCAGACTGATCTGCAGCCGGGGGACCGCATTGCTATCCAGATGCCCAACGTACTTCAGTTTCCGGTCGCCGTATTCGGCGCAATACGTGCTGGACTGATCGTGGTCAATACCAACCCGTTGTACACCTCGCGTGAAATGCGCCACCAGTTCAAGGATTCCGGCGCCCGTGCTCTGATTTACATGAACATGTTCGGCCACCTGGTCGAGGAAGTAGCCCCGGACACAGACCTGAAGTATCTGTTTGAAGCTCGTATGGGCGACATGCTGCCTGGCGCCAAGGGCTGGTTGGTCAACACGGTCGTCAAGAAAGTGAAGAAGATGGTGCCTGACTTCAACCTGCCACAGGCAGTGTCCTTCAAGGCAGCATTAAAGGCAGGCAAGGGCAAGACTCTCAAGCCAGTCAAAAAGACCCACGATGACGTAGCTGTTCTTCAGTACACCGGCGGTACTACCGGTCCTTCCAAGGGTGCGATGCTCACCCATGGCAACATCGTTGCCAACATGTTGCAGGTCTACGCCAATCTTCAGCAGCGAGATGAGAGCGGCGAAAAGATCATGGGCGACGAAAGCGAGATCATTATCTGTCCGCTGCCGCTTTATCATATCTTTGCCTTCACGGCGAACTGCATGTGCATGATGCTGGCTGGTTACCAGAATGTACTGATTACCAATCCACGCGATATCCCCGGTTTCGTCAAGGAGCTGAAGAAGTGGAAGTTCTCCTCGATGATGGGCCTCAACACGCTGTTCGTGGCGCTGATGGAGCACCCCGAGTTTGACCAGATCGACTTCTCCCACCTCAAGGGTACTACTTCCGGTGGTACCGCACTGGTCAAGGCCACTGCCGAGCGCTGGGAAAAGAAAACCAACAGCCGGATCGGCGAAGGCTATGGTCTGACCGAGTGTTCACCAGTGGTCTGCTCCAGCCCCGGTGGCGGACTTGCGCGCCTTGGTACAGTGGGTCTGCCGGTAGCGGGGACCGCTTTGAAAATTGCAGACGAAGAGGGTAACGAGTTACCGATTGGCGAGCGTGGTGAGCTGTGCGTCAAGGGACCACAGGTAATGAAGGGTTACTGGCAGCGTGATGACGCTACCAAGGAAAGCTTTGATGCAGATGGCTGGTTGAAGACCGGTGACGTTGCGATTATCGACGAAGACGGTTTCGTGGCTATCGTTGATCGGATCAAGGATCTGATCATTGTTTCCGGGTTCAATGTATACCCCAACGAGATCGAAGACGTGGTTGCTGCGCATCCGAAGGTAGCCAACGCGGCCGCTATTGGCGTGCCGGACGAGAAGTCTGGCGAGGCAGTGAAGCTGTTTGTAGTACCCAGCGCTCCTGACCTGACCATTGAAGAACTCAAGGCGTATTGTCGGGCCAATTTCACGGGTTACAAGGTGCCAAAGCACTTTGAAATTCGCGAGTCGCTACCCATGACGCCGGTGGGCAAGATCCTGCGTCGAGAGTTGCGCGACGTCTGATTCGCCTTTAGTTGGGGCCGTCCTGGCCTGCGCATCGCAAGAGCCGCCGGATAAAACCGGCGGCTTTTCTGTCTCTGATATCTGCAAGGTTTATTCGGCCGCCAAGACCTCTGCTGGATGCTGGTCTGGGCAGATAAAAACTGCTAGTCTTCGTCGGCTTTTCGACTAAAAAAGCCGTTGTAGTCACGAATAAAATAAACGCGATCGCTGCCCTTTGCGGGCCGGTACGCCTCGACGAATACGCTCAGGAGCAGGCATCCATGCTTGAGAATTTCTGGAAAGACAAATATCCCGCTGGTATTCCCACCGAGATCAATCCGGATCAGTACACCAATATTCTCGATGTTCTCCAACACTCCTGTCAGCGTTTCGCCGACAAGCCTGCCTTCAGCAATCTTGGCAAGACCATTACCTATGGTGAACTTTATACCCTCTCGGGTCAGTTCGCGGCCTACCTGCAGAAGAATAGTGGTTTGCAGCCAGGCGATCGAATCGCTATCCAGATGCCCAACGTCCTGCAATATCCAATCGCGGTATTTGGAGCGATGCGCGCAGGTTACGTGGTAGTCAACACCAACCCGCTTTACACTCCGCGCGAGATGGAACACCAATTCAATGATTCCGGCGCCAAGCTGCTGGTCTGTCTGGCCAACATGGCGCATCTGGCAGAGCAGGTAGTGCCCAAGACCGGGGTCAAGCAGGTCATCATCACCGAAGTAGGGGACATGTTGCCCCCGCTCAAGCGCCTGCTGATCAACACCGTAGTCAAGCACGTCAAGAAGATGGTGCCGTCCTACAATATTCCAGGTGCAATCAGGTTTAACGATGCGTTAGCCAAGGGCAAGAATCAGAGCTTTCAGGAAGCCTCTCCAGGGGCGCACGATATTGCCGTCTTGCAGTACACCGGGGGCACTACCGGGGTTGCCAAGGGTGCCATGCTGACGCACCACAACCTGGTCGCCAATATGCTCCAGGCCAAGGCAATGATGGGCTCCACGATCAAGGATGGCGAAGAAACAATCATCTGCCCGTTGCCCCTGTATCACATCTATGCTTTCACCTTTCATTGCATGGCGATGATGATCAGCGGTAACCACAACATCCTGATCACCAATCCCCGGGACATTCCTGCGTTTGTGAAGGAGCTGTCAAAGGTACCGTTTTCCGGCTTTGTCGGCCTGAATACGTTGTTCGTCGCCCTGTGCAACGACGAAGGCTTCCGCAATCTGGACTTCAGTCATTTCAAGGTCACCCTTTCCGGCGGCATGGCGTTGCAACAAGCCACCGCAGAGCGCTGGCACAAGATCACCGGCTGCGAAGTATGCGAAGGGTACGGTATGACCGAAACCAGTCCGCTGGCCACGGTAAATCCGATGGCCAACATCCAGCTGGGTACCATCGGCATCCCGGTTCCCTCGACTCTGTGCAAGATCATCGATGATGACGGGCAGGAAGTGGCAATGGGTGAGCGTGGCGAACTCTGCGTCAAGGGTCCGCAGGTCATGAAGGGTTACTGGCAGCGTCAGGAAGCCACTGATGAAATGCTTGATGCCGAGGGCTGGCTGAAAACCGGTGATATCGCCATCATTCAGGAAGACGGATACCTGCGTATTGTCGATCGCAAGAAGGACATGATCCTGGTATCGGGCTTCAATGTGTATCCCAACGAGCTCGAAGATGTCATGGCCGCCATTCCCGGCGTTGCCCAGTGCGCCGCTGTTGGTGTGCCGGATGAGAAGTCGGGCGAAGCGATCAAGGTCTTCCTGGTCAAAACGCCAGGCGCCGAGCTGACTGAAGATCAGGTCAAGGCGCAGATGCGTGACAGCCTGACCGGTTACAAGGTGCCCAAGTACGTCGAGTTCCGTGATGTACTGCCAACCACCAACGTCGGCAAGATTCTGCGTCGCGAACTGCGCGATGAAGAACTCAAGAAGGCTGCCAACCAGTAGAATGCACTAACGCTGCAGTTAACCCTGCAGCACCAGGGCCCCGCCAGAGTCATGTCCTGGCGGGGCTTTTTTTATCAGGCAGGTACAGATTCCAACGATGACCGATATTTCCGCGCTGACGGCCAATCTCGACCAGACCATGGCCGCCGACCGCCACCGCCTGCAGCGGCAGTTGCAGCAGATGAGCAAGCAGCCAGATGCCCAACGTGAAGCTCGCTGGCTGGAGCAATTCCAGCTTTCCTGTGCGCGCGTTGAGTCACGACGTAGCAGTATTCCGAGGATGCGCTTTGATGATCAGTTGCCGATTGCCGAGCGTCGGGAACAGATAAGGGATGCCATCGAAGCGAATCAGGTGGTGATCGTTGCCGGTGAAACCGGCTCCGGCAAGACGACTCAGATTCCCAAGATCTGTCTGGAGCTGGGCCGAGGCACTCGCGGACTCATAGGCCATACCCAGCCGCGTCGCCTGGCAGCGCGAAGCGTTGCAAGCCGGGTCGCCGAAGAAATCGGCACGCCCCTGGGCGAGCTGGCGGGTTTCCAGGTGCGTTTCACTGATCAGAGCTCGGATACAACCCTGATCAAGCTGATGACCGATGGCATCCTGCTGGCCGAAACCCAGAACGACCGTTTTTTGCAACGCTATGACACCTTGATCATAGACGAGGCCCATGAACGCAGCCTGAATATCGATTTTCTGCTCGGCTACCTGAAAACCATCCTGCCCAAGCGTCCGGATCTGAAGGTCATCATAACCTCAGCAACCATTGATCTGGAGCGGTTCTCCGCGCACTTTGATAACGCACCGGTGATCGAAGTATCTGGCCGCACCTATCCAGTGGATGTCTGGTATCGCCCGTTAAGTGCAGAAATGGATGAGGAGGGTAATCAGGTTGAAGAGGACCTGAGTATTGACCAGGGCATAGTGGTGGCATTGCAGGAGCTGGAACGGCACGAACGGGCCAACGGCCAGCCGCCAGGGGACGCCCTGGTGTTTCTGCCGGGTGAGCGTGAGATTCGTGATACGGCCGAGTACCTGCGCAAGGCCAATCTGCGACATACCGAGATCCTGCCGCTGTACGCGCGCTTGTCGGTTGCCGAACAGCAAAAGATTTTCGCCTCCCATGCTGGCAGGCGGGTAGTGCTGGCGACCAACGTGGCGGAAACCTCACTCACCGTGCCGGGCATCGTCTACGTCATCGACCCGGGCGAGGCACGCATCAGCCGTTACAGCCCTAGATCCAAGGTTCAGCGACTACCTGTGGAGGCGGTGTCCCAGGCCAGCGCCAACCAGCGCAAGGGCCGCTGTGGTCGCGTAGCGCCGGGGATCTGCGTGCGCCTGTATGCTGAAGAGGATTTCAATACCCGCCCCGAATTTACCGATCCCGAGATACTGCGTACCAACCTGGCTGCGGTGATCCTGCAGATGCTGCATTTACGGCTTGGGCGGATCGAGGACTTCCCGTTTATCGAACCTCCCGAGGGCCGGGCTATCAGTGATGGCTTTACCCTGTTGCAGGAGCTTGGTGCGGTTGATCGCGAGGGCATTATTACCGATAACGGCCGCCAGCTTGCGCGTTTGCCGGTGGACCCGCGTATTGGGCGCATGTTGCTGGAAGCCAGCCGCACCGGCAGCCTGGAAGAGGTCCTTATCATTGCCAGCGGCCTGACAGTCCAGGACCCTCGCGAACGACCTCTGGAGCGTCAGCAGGCAGCGGATCAGGCACATGTGCAATGGCGAGAAGAGACCTCGGATTTCGCCGCGTTCATAAACCTCTGGCGCGGCTTTGAGGAGCAGCGCCAGGCCTTGACCCAGGGTCAGTTGCGAAGCTGGTGCCGACGTAATTTCCTGAATTTTCTGCGCCTGCGCGAATGGCGCGAAACCCATCGCCAACTGGTTTTGACCTGTCGGGACCTCAAGCTGGAGCGCAACAGTCAGCCGGCTGGAGATGAAGCTGTTCACAAGGCGTTACTGGCCGGGCTGCTCAGCCAGCTTGGCAACAAGACTGAAGATGGTGACTACCTCGGTGCTCGCCAGCGGCGATTCATGCTGCACCCCTCATCGGCCCTGGCCAAGAAGCGACCACCATGGGTCATGGTTGCCGAGCTGACAGAGACCCGTCGTCTGTATGGGCGCCTCGCAGCGAAGATCGATCCGCTGTGGGTCGAGCCACTGGCTGGGCACCTGGTCAAGACCAGCTACAGCGAACCCCATTGGGAGAAAAAGCGTGGCCAGGTCGTGGCATTCGAACAGGTGACTCTGTACGGAATGATCATCGTGCCGCGCCGGAAGGTGCATTACGGCCCCATAGATCCGGTAGCCTCGCGGGAAATATTCATTCGCCAGGCTCTGGTGCTTGGCGAATGGCACGGCCGTTCAGCCTTCAACAAGGCCAACCAGCAATTGCTGGCCGAGCTCGATGAGCTGGAAGCCAAAGCGCGTCGCCGCGACATTCTAGTTGATGACGAAACCCTGTATGCCTATTTTGATCGTCATGTACCCGAGCAGATCTTCCAGTTGGCCAGCTTCGAACGCTGGATAAAAACCGGTCAACGGGACAATCCGCGCCTGTTACATATGACCCGCGAGGAGTTGTTACAGCGCGAAGCAGGTGAGGTGACCGCCGAACAATACCCCGACGCCTGGCGCTGGCAGCAGGTGGCGTTGCCGCTTAGCTACCATTTCGAGCCCGGACATCCCCGCGACGGCGTGACCATGCGCGTTCCCGCGCCCCTCTTGCGACAGATGCCGGCTGAGCGTCTTGATTGGTTGGTGCCTGGCCTGCTGTTCGACAAGTGCGTGGCTCTGGTACGCGGTCTACCCAAGGCCCTCAGACGCAACTTCGTGCCGGTACCCGATTTTGTCAGAGCCGCTCTGGAACACATGCCTTTTGCCCAGGGAAACCTGACGCAGACGCTCGGTCGAGAGTTGACCCGTATGACCGGCACCCGAATAGATGACGAGGCCTGGGCGGACATTCAACTCGAGCCGCATCTTCTGACCAATATCGAAGTAGTTGATGCCGACGGCAAGGTGATTGCCGAAGGTCGCGATTACAGCGGCCTGTGCAGTCAGCTGGCTGGACAGGTTCAGGATCAGCCGATGCCAACCCCTGCCAGTCGGCCTGAGCAGCCAACCCGGCCGGCCGGAAGCTACGTGCTTCCCGAGTCGCTGGTACGCAACCAGGCTGCCATTGAAGTGACCTTCTGGCCGGCCTGGGTAGAGGAGGGTGATCAGGTTCATGAGCAACTCTTTGATACCCAGAATCAGGCATTGCAGGCCCACCGCCGCGGCGTGCAACGCCTGTTGCTGGCTGAGCTGAACGAGCAGGCGCGTTTCCTGCGGCAAAAATGTTCGGCACTCAAGGAAGCTGCGATCTACTACCGCGAGCTCGGTAACCAGCAACAACTGACCGAGGATGTTTTGTTGGCTGCGGTGGACCGGGTATTCCTTCCGGCCGATCAACCCTTGCCGCGTGATCCGGCGACGCTAGCCGCACGCCTTGAACAGGGGCGGGGAGAGTGGGTTTCAGCAGCCGAAAAGCTGGCAGCGGAAACCCTGGCGATACTCAAGGGTTGGCATGCTGTACAGAAAAGACTCAAGGGTAAAATCGATTTGGCCCAGGCCATCGCGCTTAACGATATTCGAGCGCAGCTGGCAGGGCTGTTCTACAAGGGATTCATCCGGGACGTGCCTGCGGAGTGGTTGATGCAGTATCCACGGTATCTTCAAGCCATTGAGCAGCGACTCGACAAGCTGCCGGGGCAGGTCCAGCGTGACAGGGTCTGGACCGACGAGCTGCAGGAACTGGCCACCCGGCACCAGGCCCGCGAGCTCAAGCACCGTCAGGAGGGTCGTCTGGATGACGATTTGCAGACCTGGCGTTGGATGCTTGAGGAATACCGCGTTTCTCTTTTTGCCCAGCAGCTGGGTACGCGGATGCCCGTATCGGCGAAACGACTGTCCAAATTATGGCAGGAGATCCCTGCCTGATCGTCGGGCAGGGTGGGTCATTGGTGACCAATGGAGTGAACTGAACGTCCGTTTGCATTATGCTTCGTCTTTGAGCCATTTTTAGCGTGCGGCCTGACGTCAGGCCAGGGTATTACCACCTGCCCGGTAATGCGTTACCCAAAACATTAAAGAGGACCGACCGTGCAAAGAGTCGTGATCAGTGGAACAGGCCTGTACACCCCAGCCAACAGCATCAGTAACGAAGAGCTGGTTGAAAGCTTCAATGCCTATGTCGAGAAGTTCAACCGCGACAACGCCGACGCAATCGCCGCCGGTCAGGTAGCAGCGCTGACGCCTTCGAGTACCGAGTTCATTGAAAAAGCGTCTGGTATCAAGAGCCGCTATGTCATGAACAAAAGCGGCATTATCGACATTAACCGCATGAAGCCGGATATTCCCGAGCGCAGCAATGATGAGTGGTCGATTCTCTGCGAAATGGCCATCAAAGCGGGTACCGAGGCGCTTGAGAAAGCCGGTCGCACGGCTGCCGATATTGATGGCGTCATCGTCGCCTGCTCCAACCTGCAGCGTGCCTATCCCGCTGTGGCAGTGGAAGTGCAGGAAGCACTGGGCATCGAAGGTTTTGGCTTTGACATGAACGTGGCCTGCTCCTCGGCGACCTTTGGCATCCAGGCAGCGGCCAACGCGGTTCAACTGGGGCAGGCGCGAGCCATTCTGATGGTCAATCCGGAAATCTGCACGGGTCACATGAATTTCTGCGACCGCGACAGCCACTTCATCTTTGGTGACGCCTGCACGGCAGTTGTTGTTGAGCGTGCTGAGGACGCAGTTTCGAAGCACCAGTTCGATATTGTCGGCACCAAGCTGTTGACCAAATACTCGAATAACATCCGCAATAACTTCGGCTTTCTCAACCGCGCCGACGATAGCGGTGTGGGCGCCCCCGACAAGCTATTTGTTCAGCAGGGTCGCAAGGTATTCAAGGACGTATGTCCGATGGTCGCGGAGCTGATTGGCGATCACCTGGAAGAGTTCTCCCTGCCGGTTGGTGATATCAAGCGGTTCTGGCTGCACCAGGCCAACCTGAACATGAACATGCTGATTGCTCGCAAGCTGCTGGGCCGCGATCCGGAAGCCCATGAAGCGCCGGTAGTGCTGGACGAGTACGCTAACACCAGTTCGGCCGGCTCGATCATCGCGTTTCACAAATACCAGGATGATTTGCCCAGTGGCAGCCTGGGTGTGATCTGCTCCTTTGGCGCTGGCTACTCGATCGGCAGCGTGATCGTTCGCAAGCACTGAGCATTGCCTGATCATGCGATGTCACTGGATTGTCATGACTTCGACATCTGACTGACATTTGTCCGGCGCATTCTTCTTGGGTGACGCAGGTCGAGCGTTGGCTACGCGGCTTGTCATCCAAGTACTGCTCCTTGAACCCCGCCATCCCTGGCGGGGTTTTTTTTCGTTAAATCCGCTAGTTGCAGTGCCCATCTCGAACAAGACTGAAAGTTCCCGCAAATTCAAAACTTCATCGGTTTGTAACCGTTCTGTCATCTGGTATTTCCATAATCCTCCCAGTCGAAACAACGACGGCACGTCACCATGAGCTGGCGTTTAAAATACCTAGGAGAGTACTGATGAATAAGAAGCTGCTTGCGATTGTTATTGGGGCCGCTGCGGCCATGCCGGTAATGGCCATGGCTGATGTGAGCGTTTATGGTCGTGCCCACATTTCTGTTGATCATCTGTCAGTCGACAACGTAGAGACTGCCCCCGGAGTATTTGATGACTATTCCGAGATCAATCTGTCCAGTAACGCTTCGCGCCTGGGCTTCAAGGGCGATCACGACATCAACCCGAACCTGAACGCTTTCTTCCAGATCGAACAGCAAATCGACTTCGGTACCGATAACGGTGAAACCCTGGCCACTCGCGATACTTTCGTAGGCCTGGGCGGTAACTTCGGTCAGGTCCGCGCTGGTCGTTTTGACAGCCCCTTCAAGGGCGCACGTGGTCCAGCCAACCTGTTTGGTGACCAGGTCGGTGATATGCGTAACCTGACTCGTGTTGGTAATGCCCGGTTTGATGAGCGTTATGACAACACCATTGAATACACCACTCCGAACATGAGCGGTTTTTTCGGCAAGCTGGGTTATTCGCTGCACGAAACTGACGTTGCTGGCAACGATGTTGATACCAACACCACCAGCATGTCGCTGAACTATGAAGGTTCGGTTGTTGAGGCTTCATTGGCTTACGAGACCGCAGATGAAGATACCGGCCGTGGCGAGCGTGATGGCGTTCGTTTTGCTGGTGCCTACAAGATCACCGACGCCATCAAGGGTGTTGCTTTCTATCAGACCGTTGACTACACGAACGACAACGTTACACAAGCCGTACGTGACAGTCTGACTGCTGACACTTTTGGCCTGGGTGCTGAATTCAAGGTTGCTTCTTCCACCGCTCTGAAGGGCATGTGGTTGACCCGTGAATCAGATGCCAGTGACTCCGACAGCACCATGTGGGTTGTGGGTGTAGAGCACAAGCTGGACAAGGCAGTTCGCGTATACGCCAACTACGCTATGGTCGACAACGATACGCTTGCCGCTCTGACCCCCTGGAGCCAGGCTCGTACTGCTGATCCGCAAGAGGCTGCAGGCGAAGATGCAACTGGTCTTACCGTAGGTCTGCGTTACGACTTCTGATCGGTCTTTCCTTGCACTACCAAAAAGGGTTATGCCTCTGGCATAACCCTTTTGTCATATTAGTGACATCTTACCGTCTTATTATTGCTACATCCGCATCGCGGAAGACTTTCCGATTTATTGAATACTTATACCTATCAAGGAGTTGTCATGCGCAATCTGTTCGTAATCGCTGTTGCCTGTATGCTTGCCGCCTGCGCGCAGCGTGAGCCGGTAAAACTCTATTCCGGCGCCGAGCAGCCGACTGGCCAGATCCTTGTAGTGGAAATGCCCTACACACTGGAAGTGCTGAATATCAACGGTAACCCTGTCCCGGAAGCCAACCGTATGACCGGTAATCAGGATCGTAAACTCGAACTGCAACCGGGCGAGTATCGCATCAATGCCTATTACGAAAACGTCTATGACATTAATGGCGGATTGAGCAGTGAAATAGTGCGTACACGCAGCGCTACTTACACTATCGATGGCAAGGCTGGTGAAGTATGGCGGCTGGAGTTCGACGCGCCGAAGAACCTGATAGAGGCAGAAGCCATGCAAGACGATTTCGCCGGCTGGTCACTGAACAAGGCGACTGGTGAGCGCTATGCCACTGAGCCTGGACCGGCATACGTATCATTGGTTGGTCAGTTGATGGGTGGCGGCAGCGCTCCCACCTACAATAATGAAGTCAAACCGTTGGGCGCCTCTACTCCAGCTCCTGTAGCCGCGCCTGTTGTCATGGCAGCTCCCGCGCATGTCAGTGCAGCAAAAACACTGCCACACAACGACGCTACGCTGACTACGTTGCAGCAACTTTGGATGCTCCTCGGACCAGAGAGCCGCGAAGCCTTTCTGGAGTGGGCGCAGAAGTAAGCCCCCGAGTGATGCAGTACTCAGGCCCGGCTTATAGCCGGGCTTTTTTGTTACGCATCAGAGCCTCCTCGAGCTGCGATTTGGTGATGCGCTGTGGCATGCTGTCACCATGAAAATACGTCAACTTGCACGCATACAGGATATTCCCGGTGACCAATGGGATAGCCTCCTCGATTCCGCTTATCCCTTCATGCGCCATGACTTTCTTACTGCCCTGGAAGACAGCGGCTCTGTGTGCGCGGAGCGGGGCTGGGAGCCGGCGCATCTGGTAGTTATCGACGAGGCTGGTCAATTACAGGCGGCATTACCCCTGTATCGCAAGATGCATTCCTACGGCGAGTATGTCTTCGACTTTCAGTGGGCCCAGGCATGGGAACGCAGCGGCCGCGAATACTATCCCAAATATCTGGCTGCAGTACCGTTCTCCCCTGTGCAGGGGCCGCGGTTACTGGCCCGCTGTGAGCAGAGTCGTGGGATGATTCTCGAGTATCTTGATCAGGAGCTGGACCAGGCTGGTGTATCCGGTATGCATGTGCTGTTCAATCAGGGGGAGGAGGATGACGCCCTTCAGGGGGCTGGCTGGGTCCGGCGTCTGGGATGCCAGTTCCACTGGTTCAATCGGGGTTATGCGGGCTTTGATGATTTTCTCGGTGCTTGTAACTCCCGCAAGCGCAAGAATTTTCGTAAGGAACGCTTGGCGGTTGCCGAGCAGGGCATCAGTTTTCACTGGTTGGCCGGCAGGGATCTGACGCCGGCGGTGTGGGACCAGTTTTATCCATTCTATGCAGCGACCTACCTCAAGCGCGGCCAGCACCCGTACCTGACTCCCGAGTTCTTCCAGATGCTTAGTGTGTCGATGCCCGAAGCGATTCGCCTGGTATTTGCGCGCCATGATGGCCGTAACGTGGCTGGTGCTTTCTTCCTGGCAGACCAGAGATCGCTCTATGGACGCTACTGGGGCTGCCTGGAGGAGTATGACCGCCTGCACTTCGAGACCTGTTTCTACCAGGGCATGGAGCGCTGTATCACGGAAGGATTGGAGCGCTTCGACGCTGGCGCCCAGGGCGAACACAAGCTGATCCGTGGCTTTGAACCGGTACTGACCCAGTCCTGGCACAAGCTTCAGGAACCACTGCACGACGCAGTAGCGGACTTTCTGTTGCGTGAACGCGAGGGCGTAAAGAAATATCAGGAAGAGTCGCGGGATTACCTGCCGTACCGCCAGGCCGAGTAAACTCCTTCATCGAGTAGCTGCTCTTACCACAGAAGCCGCGATACCCTCTGGCGCAGAGGGCATCGCACGTCCCACGGGTTATTCCGCGGCTGTGTCTACCCGCTCAACACTCTGGATAGTGACCGGGTTGGTCGGGACGTTCTGATGTCCGCGCGTGGTGCCCGTGGGTACCTTGGCAATGGTTTCCACCACATGTTGGCCTTCCACTACCTTGCCAAATACCGCATAACCGAAATCACGTCCGCCGTGATTCAGGAAATCATTGTTGCCCAGGTTGATAAAGAACTGGCTGGTTGCGCTGTCAACGACCTGGGTACGCGCCATGGCGATGGTGTAACGGTCGTTGCGCAGGCCATTATCGGCTTCGTTCTTGATCGACTTGACAACGGCGCGCTGGTTCATATCCGGGGTAAAGCCACCGCCCTGAATCATGAAGCCCGGGATTACACGGTGGAAAATAAGGCCATCATAATGACCGGCATCGGCGTAGCGAAGGAAGTTCTCCACGCTGATAGGCGCGGCTTCGGCGTTGAGTTCCATCTTGATATCGCCATGGCTGGTCTTGAGCAGGACCTGGGGGTTTTCTGCAAAGGCAGGGGCTGCAGCCAGCAATAAGGTACAGGTGGCGATAAGGCGTTTGAACATGGTCGGTCTCCGTGTAAATGAAAAACGTGTCGCTTAGCCGGTGTTTCCGGCAGGGGAAGAAGAACCCGACTGGGCCAGAAAGTCCAGTAGCAGGGCGTTGAATTTCTCTGCCTGATCGATAGGCGTACCGTGCCGGGAGTCTTCGATAACCTCCAGGCGGGCGTCACCCAGATGGCAGACGTACTCCCGTTTCTTCTCGACCGGTGTGTAATCCTGGTCCCCGGTGATAACCAGCACCTGACAATTGATCCGATCCAGACGCTCGGAGACGCCCCAGCCTACCAGGGCGCGGAGCGAAGCCAGATACGCCCGCCGGTCGTTTTCCAGCCAACGGCCCTCAAAGGTCTTACGAATGTCCTGCTGCTCCGGTTTGGGAAACAGCGTTTTGGCCAGGCCTTTGGCTACCGCGCTCAGCGGCAGTATGTGGGCGAAGAACAGCCTTTGGGCAACCAGCAGATACTCTTTTGGCCTTCTGGGTATCAACTCCGGACCGCTGTTGATAATCGTCAGGCTTGCGGGCACCTCGGGATGGTCGGTAGCCAGTTGAAAGGCGATCATGCCACCCATGGAGATGCCTACAATATGCGGTTTGGTCAATTGCATATGCTTGATAAATGCCAGGCAGTCGGCAGCGAAGCCCTTGACGCTGTAGCCTCTGGAAGGTTTGTCGCTCTTGCCATGGCCTCGCATGTCCAGAGTAAGCACGCGGTATTGGGGGAGGAGCGCGGGTAGCTGGTACTCCCAGTCGCGGCCGCTGGAGCCCAGTCCGTGAATCAGCAAGACCGGATCACCTTCGCCCTGGTCGGTATAGTGCAGATTGCAGCCGTTGAGTTGCAGGTAGGCCATGAGTCCTTTCCTTGATGGAAAACCTTGGATCATCCGGGTTTTCGGTATAAATAGTGAGGATGCCTTGCCGGTATCGGTTTGTCATCGTCCGAAGTAATTGGACGCTTGTCCGCCCGCTTTGCCGAACTTTATGCTGGAGCGCAGTTCAAAAGGTAACCGGTTCCCCGGAATTCTGTAAGGAGATTTACCATGAAACAGTTACTGCTTGTCGGTTTGTTGGCTATTTCAGTGCCACTGATGGCCCAGCAACCACTCGGTTTCCCTGTGGATGTGGACCTCAAGGCCCAGGGGCTTGAGCTGAATACTTCCAGCACTGGCAACATAGGCAATGTGGCCACCGTCACCCTCGAGAACCTGGAACCTAGCGAAATTTTCTGCGTAGCTAATTTCGTCAATGGTCCAGAGAAGCCATCTCCCCTGCGTGTCAGACTGGCTCCCGGTGAAAAAACCGTACTTACTCAGGCATTTCAGCGGGAAATTATCCGCGTGCGAGTCGGTATCGAGTGCAAGGAAGACTGACCGTCCAGGGTCAATCCGCGATCGAATGCTCGATCAACAGATCAGCCAGGATCTGGGTGGCAGGGCCAAGGGGTTTGTCCTTGTTGGCATAAAGATAGAGAAAGTGGGAGCGCCTGGCGCCCTGTTGCAGGGGTAGTAAAGCCAATTGTCCATGCTGCAGCTCTGCGGTGATTTCATGCTCGGGCAACCAGGCAAATCCTAGACCGCTGGCCACCAGGGTCGCGGCCGTACCCAGGCTGGCTACGGTCCAGCGCTGTTCAGCCCCCAGCCAACCAGAATCAACCGGATGATGGCCAGAATCACGGATCACGACCTGCAACTGTGATTGCAGGTCCTCGTGGGTCAGTTCACGGTTCATCTGGTGCAGGTGATGCTCAGGATTGGCCACAGCGACAAAGTCGACGGCGTTGATCTGGTGGGGCAGGTAGCCGGCAATGCTCATTCCCGAAATCGCCAGGTCGGCAGAACCGTCCAGCAAGCAATCCTCGACCCCCGACAGTACTTCCTCACGCAATTGCACACGACAGCCCTGGCTCAAAGGCATGAACGCCTGTAGCGCCTTGGCCAAGCGGCTGGTTGGATAGGCCGCATCCACAACCAGCCGCACCTCAGGCTCCCAGCCTTGATCCATATTGAAAGCCAGCCTCTCGAGCTGACTTGCCTGCTGAATCAGGTTGCGTGACCTGCGCAGCAAGACCTCGCCGGCCTCGGTGAGGGTCGCCTTGCGGCCGATGATCTCCAGCAGGGGGACGCCCAACTGCTCCTGCATGCGGGCGATGGTGTAGCTCACCGAGGATTGAGACCGATGCAACACCTCTGCAGCCTGTGCAAAGCCACCGCTATCGACTACAGCCTGTAGAGTGCGCCATTGTTCAAGAGTAACCCGTGGAGCTTTCATGCTGTGACCCTTGCAGTCTCGGATAAAGGAAGGATTATGAAGCGGTCAGGGGCTGGTGGCGAGTGGCTAGCGGTATTCACCTGGCGTCAGCCCGGTCCATTTCTTGAAGGCACGATGAAATGCGGAGGGCTCGGAAAATCCCAGCAGCGAAGCCAGATCCTGGGTGGGCATATCCTGACGGGACAGGTGGTATATCGCAATGTCCCGGCGCAGGTGGTCTTTCAGCTCCTGGAATGATGTGCCCTCGTCGCGCAAATGACGCCTGAGCGTGGGTGGGCTCATATTCAGCTGACTGGCAATTGACTCCATATCCGGCATTTCGGCACCCACATTACGTCCAATCACCTGACGTATGCGTCCCGATAGGCTGTTACCAAAGTCCCTGCGTGAGAGTAGGTCCGATGGTGACTGTTCAAGAAACCGCTTGAGCGTACGGGCGTCCTGAATCAAGGGCTCCAGCATGTAGCTGCGCGGAATAACCAACGCCGTAGCCGGCTGGCCAAAGTGCAGCTTGCAGCCGAAGATCAACTGGTACTCCTGATGGTGCTCTGGCGCTGGGTAGGCGAAGGTTGCTCGCTCAAGGGGAATACGTTTGCCAATCAACCAGCTGGCCAGGCGATGCCAGATAACCAGCAGGGACTCGGTAAGAAAGTGGTCCGGATCATCCACCATGCTGGTATCGATCTCCAGCCAGACCAGATCACCTTCCATACGCATGCTGATACCGGGGTTGTCGGCGAAAAGACCGTAAAACAGCATTCCGCGCTGCAACGCCCGCTCCAGGGTGGAGCAATGAATCAGAGCATGGCACATCATGGCAAAGGTTCCCGGGCGGCTGCGCACCGGTCCAAAGCCCATCAGCTCGTCCTCAAGGGTATCCCACAGCAGTTTGATCAGGCGGGCATACTGGTCGGCATCCACGCGCATGCGGGGCTGGTCGAGTAGATCCGGATTGATTCCGGCCGCACCCATAAGCGCCCGACTATCGTGACCATGGCGCTCTGCGCCGACCAGTGCAGCACGGACAAAATGAATGGCGACTGACCGATTGCTCATATATTGCTGCGTTCCCCTGAAAGCTGTGGTCGAGTTAGCCACAGCACCGGTCGTCTCGCAACCGAATACAGGCGGGCAAAATGGTCAATCCTGATGAGCGCTGGTGTCATTGAGCGCGGTTCCTCACGGGTCTAGTCTGAGCTGACAATAATCAGGAGCTCCGCCATGCAGCGCATCCATTTTGATACTGAACACCGTATGTTCCGCGAATCATTCCGCACCTTTTTGCAAAAAGAAGTGGTGCCTCACCAGGAAGCCTGGGAAGAAGCCGGAATGGTCGATCGGCAGGTGTGGGAGAAGGCTGGCGCGCTGGGTTTTCTGCTGCCCTGGGCGGACGAGGAGTATGGCGGGTCCGGTCTCAAGGACTTTCGTTACGAGCAGATCATGAGTGAGGAGCTGGCTTACATTAACGAGCCAGGCTTCATGCTGCCGTTGCATTCTGCCCTGTGCGGACCCTATATCACTGAATACGGCAGTGCGGAGCAGAAGCAACGCTTCTTGCCGAAAATCATCAGTGGCGAATGTATTCTTGCCGTCGCCATGACCGAACCCGGCGCCGGCTCTGATCTTGCCGGCATGCGTACCACCGCCGTAGAGCATGGCGATCATTACGTACTTAACGGCTCCAAGACCTACATATCCAATGGCATCTTGAGTGATCTGGTTATTGTCGCCGCCAAGACCGATCCGTCCAATAAACATGCAATGGGGTTGTTTCTGGTTGAGCGCGACATGCCCGGCTTCGAACGCGGTCGCAAGCTCAAGAAAATGGGCATGCACAGTCAGGATACCGCCGAGCTCTTTTTCAACGACGTCAAAATCCCCAAGGCCAATCTGCTTGGGGACGGCAAGGCGGGCTTCATTTACCTCATGCAAATGCTTGCCCAGGAACGCCTTACCAATGCCTGCGGCGCCGTAGCAGGGGCCGAAGCCGCCTTCCGCGCGACCCTTGAATACGTTACCGAACGCAAAGCCTTCGGTAAGCCGATAGCCGAATTTCAGAATACCCGTTTCAAACTCGCCGAACTGCGCACCCAGATTGACGTGGCCCAGTGCTTCGTCGACCGTTGCGTGATGGACCATAACGAGAAAAAGCTCACCGCCGAGATAGCCGCCGAAGCCAAGTTGTTTACCACCGAATTGTTGGGTAAAGCGGTGGACGAGGGCGTGCAGCTACATGGTGGAGCAGGCTACATGTGGGAGTACCCGATCTGCCGCATGTATGCCAACGCTCGGATTCAACGGATATTTGCCGGTACCTCGGAGATCATGAAAGAGATTATCAGTCGTGGTTTAAAGCTGTAGGCAGGAGCAAGAAGGTCAAAAAATGGATTCCTGCGTGCGCGGGAATGACGATCCAATGCCCACAAAAAAGCCCGTGCATCAGCACAGGCTTTTTGTCATTTGGCTCCGCGACCAGGACTCGAACCTGGGACCCAATGATTAACAGTCATTTGCTCTACCAACTGAGCTATCGCGGATCGAACGCCGCGTACTTTATCAAAAAGTCGATCAAAGTCAACGCCTTGAAGTGACTATGTGAAAAAGTTCGCAGCTCGCGACTCAGTTGTCGTTCTTCAAAACCGCTGCCATCGAGGTGGCCACGTGATCGATGTTGCCGGTGTTGAGCGCAGCAACACAGATGCGCCCACTGCCTACCGCGTAAATGGCAAACTCGTCAGCCAGTCGTGCCACCTGAGCCTTGGTCAGACCGGAGTAGGAGAACATGCCGCGCTGGCGCTCGATGAAGCTCATGTCCTTGGTCACACCGGCAGCAGCCAATTTTTCGACCAGGCTGTGGCGCATGATGCGAATACGGTCGCGCATCTCGGCCAGCTCTTCTTCCCACATGGCGTACAGCTCGACATCGTTCAGCACGGCAGACACTACCTTGGCACCGTGGGTCGGTGGGTTGGAGTAGTTGGTGCGGATGACGCGCTTGAGCTGCGAGAGGGTGCTGAGCATTTCATCGTGATTCTCGGTCACTAGCGTCAGTGCGCCAACGCGCTCGCCATACAGCGAGAAAGACTTGGAGAACGAGCTGGAAATAAACAGCGGTAGACCGGATTCTGCGAACAGACGCAAAGCAACCGCGTCGTCCTGCAGATTATCGCCAAAGCCCTGGTAGGCAATATCAATGAAGGGCACATGGTTGCGGCGCTGGATCACATCAATCACGCGAGCCCAGTCAGCCAGACTCAAGTCTGCGCCGGTTGGGTTATGGCAGCAGGCGTGCAGGAGTACGACGCTACCCTCAGGCAGTTTATCGATACCTTCAAGCATGCTTTCCAGGTTCACGCCGTGGGTTTCGGGGTCGTAGTAGGGGTAGGTCACTACCTCGAAACCGGCAGCCTCAAACAGCGAGCGGTGGTTCTCCCAACTCGGATCGCTGATGGCGACCAGGCGCTTGTCCAGTAGACGGTAAAGGAAGTCGGCGCCCAGTTTAAGAGCGCCGGTACCGCCGATGGATTGGGCGGTGACCAGGCGGCCAGATTCAAGCAGGCTCGACTCAGCACCAAACAGCAGTGTCTGCACGGCGCTATCATAGGAAGCCAGACCTTCCATAGGCAGATAAGGTCGTGGGCCTTGCTCTGCAACGCGCGCCTCTTCGGCTGCGAATACGGCGCGCAACAAAGGCACCTTGCCATTTTCGTCGTAATAGATCCCGACACCCAGGTTGACCTTTTCAGACCGGTTATCGGCATTGAAGGCTTCGTTCAGGCCGAGGATCGGATCGCGTGGAGCCATTTCAACAGGGGAAAACAAAGTCATGGTATCGGCAAACTCGAGGCAGGTGAGTGTGTATGTCGGCGCCCATTATAGACAGACCGATGCAAAGGTGCGAGTGCAGTGCGAGTGCAGCATGGTGAAATGGTTGTCCGACGGGAGACCACTGAAGGGATGGCAGTGCGGTGCTATAGTGCGTGCTGATTTTTTGCAGTCGGAACCCCGAATAAATGACCCAGTTCAAGCTCCAGACCCGTTTTCAGCCCGCCGGCGACCAGCCGACCGCCATCGCACAATTGGTGGAAGGACTGGAAGCGGGCCTCTCACACCAGACTTTGCTGGGCGTAACCGGGTCAGGGAAGACCTTTACCATCGCCAATGTAATCCAGCAGGTGCAGCGGCCCGCGATCATCATGGCGCCAAACAAGACGTTGGCCGCCCAGCTGTATGGCGAGTTCCGCGAATTCTTCCCCAATAACTCGGTGGAATACTTCGTCTCCTACTACGACTACTACCAGCCTGAAGCCTATGTGCCTTCATCCGATACCTTTATCGAGAAAGATGCCTCGATAAACGATCACATCGAGCAGATGCGTCTGTCAGCTACAAAAGCGCTGCTGGAGCGACCGGACGCGATCATCGTCGCCACCGTTTCTGCCATTTATGGTCTGGGTGATCCGGCCTCATACCTGCGCATGGTTCTGCACGTTGATCGGGGCGATCACCTTGAGCAGCGCACGCTGCTTCGACGGTTGGCTGAATTGCAGTACACCCGTAACGATATGGAGCTGGCCCGGGCCAATTATCGAGTGCGCGGAGACGTCATCGACATCTTCCCGGCAGAATCCGATCTGGAAGCGATACGCATCGAACTGTTCGACGACATAGTCGAAACGATCAGCTATTTCGACCCGCTAACCGGTGAGGTTCTGCGTAAGGTTCCGCGCGTAACTGTTTATCCTAAATCACATTATGTAACGCCAAGGGAAAAACTGCTCGATGCAGTAGAGCACATCAAGATCGAGTTGGCCGAGCGTCTGGAAGTTCTGAAAAGCCAGAACAAACTGGTCGAAGCCCAGCGACTGGAGCAGCGCACCCGCTTCGATATGGAAATGATCATGGAGCTGGGTTACTGCAACGGTATCGAGAACTACTCGCGCTACCTGTCTGGCCGTAACCATGGCGAAGCACCGCCTACGCTGTTCGATTACCTGCCCAAGAATGCCCTGTTGATCATCGACGAATCCCACGTCTCAGTGCCCCAGGTCGGCGCCATGTACAAGGGCGACCGCTCACGTAAGGAGACACTGGTTGAATATGGTTTTCGTCTGCCATCGGCGCTGGATAACCGGCCGATGCGTTTTGACGAATGGGAGCTGATTTCGCCCCAGGCGATCTTCGTCTCCGCTACGCCAGGTCCCTATGAAGCCGAGCATGCCGGGCGCACTGTGGAGCAGGTCGTACGTCCCACCGGTCTGGTCGACCCCCAGATTGAGGTCCGACCTGCTACCAGCCAGGTCGACGATCTGCTCTCGGAAATTGCCCTGCGGACCGCCAAGGAAGAGCGGGTGCTGGTCACCACGTTGACCAAACGGATGGCCGAAGACCTGACCGATTACCTGAGCGACCATGGCGTGCGCGTGCGTTACCTGCACTCGGATATCGATACGGTTGAGCGCGTCGAGATCATTCGCGACCTGCGTATTGGTGCTTTTGACGTGCTTGTAGGCATTAACTTGCTGCGTGAAGGCCTTGATATGCCTGAGGTTTCTCTGGTGGCAATTCTTGATGCAGACAAGGAAGGCTTCCTGCGCTCCGAGCGTTCGCTGATCCAGACCATTGGCCGAGCGGCACGTAACCTGAATGGTCGCGCGATCCTGTACGCCGATCGTATGACCGGATCAATGGAGCGAGCTATAGGCGAAACTGAACGCCGCCGCGAGAAGCAGATAGCCTTCAACCTCGAACACAACATCACGCCCATCGGTATCACCAAGAGTGTGCAGGACATCCTTGAAGGGGCCGTTGTGCCCGGCAGCAACAGCCGCAACAACAAGCGCAAGAAGCTCAAGGCGGCAGAGGACGCGGCAGAGTACAGCGCCAACCAGCTGCGCTCACCCTCGGAGATCACCAAGCGGATCAAGCAACTGGAAGACAAGATGTACCACCACTCCAGGGATCTGGAGTTCGAAGCTGCCGCCGGTGTGCGCGATGAGATTCAGAAGCTGAGGGCAATGTTGATAAAGGTTTGAAGCCGCCGTGCCCGTCACCAGACAATGGATCCCCGCCTTCGCGAGGATGACGAGGTAGCGGGCGAGGGCGACGCAGGTGCCCGACTCCATGCTCCGCGCACCCTCGTCATTCCCGCGAAGGCGGGAACCCATTTGGACTTCCCGTTCTACAGCCATTCCCGTTGACTCGCCGGTCAATCATTGCTTTGGTTTAACTTGCAGATATTCAGTAACTTACCGCTTGACAAGGTCCGGCGTGCTGCGTAAAGTTCGCGGCCATTGCAGGCACGTAGCTCAGTTGGTTAGAGCACCACCTTGACATGGTGGGGGTCGTTGGTTCGAATCCAATCGTGCCTACCAAACAAAACCCGTCCTGCACGGGGCTTAAAGGGCGATTCCGAAAGGGTCGCCCTTTTTGTTTGCTCGCCGTTCAGATATCCGTGATGTCGAGGCCTTTGTCCAGGTCATCACGACATCTCTCTACGGGTTAAAGTCGGCCGACTGTCAGTCCGATTGCGCGCCAGCATCCGCCCAGCCCCAATAAAACCTAACCCGCCCGGGTGATAGACGTTCGTTCCCCATGCGCTAAAATCCTGGCGTCATCAAAGCAGTTGGCTCGGGGAGGGGCTTATGGATCAGGACAGGCGCGGATGGTTGTGGGCCTATCGCAAGTTACGCGGTTGGCATGTGTCAGCGATGCAGGCCACGTATCGCGCGAGCCGGTATATCCTGACTGGTGATACCGGGTCCTTTCCCAGTCATGGCGGTTGGCGCAAGTCCCGCCTTACCCGAGGCTGACCTTAAACTCATATTTTGCTGTAAGTCATTGATGCTGCTGTGATAGAGTGCGTCGCCGTTCGGTACGAGCCGGACGCATTCTTTCAAGTCATCCGTGACGACCTTGCAGTAGCCTTATGGCTGTCGGCGATCGTAGGCCGCGTTAACTGCACGCTGCTCTCCGGGTGGCATTTTCCATCATGTGGCCTTGCGTAGGGGTCACCACTGAGAAGGAGCGGCACATGCCCACTATTACTCTCCCCGACGGCAGTCAGAAATCGTTCGATCACCCGGTCACCGTACTTGAGGTCGCCCAATCCATTGGCGCTGGCCTGGCCAAGGCTACCCTGGCCGGCAAGGTCAACGGTCAGCAGGTAGACGCCTGCGACACCATCGACAGCGATGTAACCCTGCAAATCATTACGCCGAAGGACGAAGAGGGGCTGGAGATCATCCGCCACTCCTGTGCGCACTTGATCGGTCATGCCGTCAAGCAGCTCTATCCCAGTGCCAAGATGGTTATCGGTCCGGTCATTGATGATGGCTTCTATTACGACATAGCCTACGAGCGCTCCTTCACGCCCGAAGACATGGTTGCGATCGAAGCGCGTATGCGCGAGCTGATCGCGACTGATTATGACGTCCTCAAGCGAGTTACCCCGCGTGCCGAAGTGATCGACGTGTTCCGCGCCCGTGAAGAAGACTACAAGCTGCGTCTGGTTGAAGACATGCCGGACGAGCAGACCATGGGCCTGTACTACCACGAAGAATACGTCGACATGTGCCGCGGCCCGCACGTGCCCAACACCCGCTTCCTCAAAGCCTTCCAGCTGACCCGTATCTCCGGCGCCTACTGGCGTGGCGATGCCAAGAACGAGCAGTTGCAGCGCATATACGGCACCGCGTGGGCCGACAAGAAGCAGCTGGCTGCCTACATTCAGCGCATGGAAGAAGCCGAGAAGCGCGATCACCGCAAGATCGGCAAGCGTCTGGGCCTGTTCCATACCCAGGAAGAAGCGCCGGGCATGGTGTTCTGGCACCCCGATGGCTGGACTATCTATCAGGTGCTTGAGCAGTACATGCGCCAGATCCAGCGTGGCGCCAACTACAAAGAGATCAAGACACCCCAGGTCGTCGATCGGGTGCTCTGGGAGCGCTCAGGCCACTGGGAGCACTATTCCCATGCCATGTTCACTACCGAATCAGAAAGCCGCGACTACGCCATCAAGCCGATGAACTGCCCCTGCCACGTGCAGGTGTTCAACCAGGGCCTGAAGAGCTACCGCGAGCTGCCACTGCGTCTGGCCGAGTTTGGCTCCTGCCACCGCAATGAGCCCTCCGGTTCCCTGCATGGCCTGATGCGCGTGCGCGGCTTTACCCAGGACGACGCGCACATCTTCTGTACCGATGAGCAGGTCGAGGCTGAGGCTTCCGACTTCATCGCGCTGACCCTGCAGGTATACAAGGACTTTGGCTTCGACGACGTTGAGCTCAAGCTCTCGACCCGCCCGGAAAGCCGCGTCGGTGACGACGCGCTCTGGGATCAGGCCGAAAAGGGTCTGGAATCGGCGCTGAACAAAGCCGGTCTGAAGTGGGACCTGCAGCCGGGCGAGGGTGCTTTCTACGGTCCGAAGATCGAATTCTCCCTGCGCGACTGTATTGGTCGGGTATGGCAGTGCGGCACATTGCAGCTGGATTTCATGCTGCCCGGCCGCCTAGGCGCCCAGTACGTTGCCGAAGATGGTTCGCGCAAGACCCCGGTGATGTTGCACCGTGCAATCCTGGGTTCTTTTGAACGATTCATCGGTATTTTGATCGAACATTACGCTGGCGATTTTCCTGCCTGGTTGGCACCGACTCAGGCCGCAATTCTCAATATCACCGACAATCAGGCTGATTTTTGCTCCGAAGTGGAGAAAAGCCTCAATGAAATGGGCTATCGGGCAACTGCGGACTTGAGAAACGAGAAAATTGGCTTTAAGATTCGCGAGCATACTTTGCACAAGACACCTTATCTCCTTGTAGTTGGAGATAGGGAAGTCGAATCGCACACTGTGGCCGTGCGCACACGGGAGGGTAAAGATCTGGGTTCCATGACTGTTACCGAGTTCTCCGAATACCTCGCCCGTGACGTTGCACAACGAGGCCGCCAGAATTCGGAGCTATAAAGATTAAACGCGAGATGAGACAAGACAAAAGAGCCGCACAACGCCCGCCGATCAACGAGAACATCACGGCGAGCGAAGTCCGCCTGATCGGTGCCGAAGGTGAACAAATCGGTATCGTGTCCATTCAGGAAGCCATGGCCGCCGCAGAGGAGGCCAAGATGGACCTGGTTGAAATCTCCCCTGATGCAGAGCCGCCGGTTTGCCGAGTCATGGATTACGGCAAGCACATCTTCGAAAAGAAGAAACAGCAGGCCGTCGCGCGCAAGAATCAGAAACAGATTCAGATTAAAGAAATAAAGTTTCGACCAGGGACGGAAGACGGAGACTATAAGGTGAAGTTACGCAACCTTATACGCTTTCTGAGTGATGGGGATAAAGCCAAGGTTTCGTTACGATTCCGCGGCCGCGAAATGGCCCACCAGGAGCTGGGGATGGAGTTGTTGAAGCGGGTCGAACAAGACCTGTTGGAATACGGCACCGTCGAACAGCACCCGAAAATGGAAGGTCGTCAGCTGATGATGGTCATCGCACCCAAGAAGAAAAAGTAACCTCCAGGGCATCGCCAGGCCTTGCGGTTATCTATTAACGCAATATGCGGAGAAATTGAACATGGCTAAAGTAAAGATGAAGACCAAAAGGGGCGCCGCAAAGCGCTTCAAGGCGACCGGTAACGGTCTCAAGCACAAGCATGCTTTCAAGAGCCACATCCTGACCAAGATGAGCACTAAGCGT